>JBEKNX010000176.1:0-12101 GCA_049522375.1 Acidimicrobiales bacterium
TGCAATTGTCGTGGCCCGGGCCGTGCCTAGGCTTGTTTCGGCGTCAGGGTGAGTACTTGGCAACCGGAGCCGGTGACGACAACTGTGTCCTCTATGCGGGCTCCGCCGAGCCCAGGGATGTACACGCCGGGCTCGACGGTCACTACCTGACCGGAGCAAAGTATATCGTCCGATGCTGGGCGCGCCCACGGCGCCTCGTGGATATCAAGGCCCACACCATGACCGGTGCCGTGCACGAAGTACTCCCCCATGCCGGCGGCTTCCACGACCTCGCGGCAGGCCCGGTCGACTTCGACCGCAGGCACCCCGTCGGCCACGGCCCCGACGCCGGCGTCCTGGGCGGCCAGCACTACGCCCAGGAGGTCGGCCAACCCACCGGGCGTCGGCTCGGGCCCGGCGCCGGCCCACAGGCACCGGGTCATGTCCGAGCAGTAACCGTCGACCCGCGCCCCGAAATCGACGACCACGAGCTCCCCCCGTCGGACCGGGCGCGCCGAAGGGTGGTGGTGGGGCTCGGCCCCGTTGGCACCGGCGGCCACGATGGTCTCGAAGGCCGGTGCCGACGCCCCCAACCGGCGCATCTCGCTGTCGAGGGCCAAGGCGATATCGGCCTCGCTCGGCCCGGTGCCCAGCAACCCACGGACGTTTTCGAGGGCCTGGTCGGCGATGCGGGCGGCGGCGCCGATGCGGGCCAGCTCGCCGGCGTCCTTGCGCTGCCTCAGCCCCTCTACCAGCCCCTCGGTGGCCACGAGCTCCATGTCCCGGGCCCATGTCTGGGCGAAGTGCCGCTGGCGTCCCCAACTGATGTGCTCGGCCTCGAGTCCCAGCCGGTGGAGCCCTCCGGCCAGTTCGGCCAGTACCTCGCCCTGCTGGCTGGCGGGCCGGGCCCGCACCCCGACGGGCGCGCCGGCGGCCTCCAGCTCGGCCGGCGCCTGAGTGCCATAGCGGCCGTCGGTCATCAGCACGGCGTCGTCGGGCCGCACCACCAGCAGCCCCGCCGAGCCGCTGAAGCCGCTGAGGTAGCGGACATTGACGAGGTTGGAGACCAGGAGCACCTCGGAGCCCTGGTCGGCCATCGCCACCCGCAGGCGGCCGAGCCGGCCCGGCACGTCCATGACGGCCAGGTCGTAGGTCAAGCGGGCGCTCACTCCGCCATCGTGGCACGCTGGAGCGGTCATGAGCGACCTCGAACACCGGCACCGCCCGAGGGCGCGGCTGTTACTGTCGGCGCCCGACCGCCCGGGGCTGGTTGCCGCCATAGCCGAGTTCATCTTCCGCAACGGCGGCGACGTGACCCAGGCCGACCAGCACACCGACGAAGAAGAGGGCATGTTCTTCCAGCGCGTCGAGTTCCGCATGGACGGCTTCAAGCTTTCCCGCCACGAGCTGCCCGGGGCCCTGGCCGAAGTGGCCGAGCCGTTGCAGATGACATGGAGCGTCCGCTACTCCGACGAAGACCGGCGGGTCGCCGTGCTGGTGTCCCGCCAACCGCACTGCCTGGTCGACCTACTGGGACGCTGGCACGCCCACGAACTGCCGGGCCGGCCCGTGCTGGTGGCCTCGAACCACCCCGACCACGCCGACCTGGTCGAGCGTTTCGGCATCCCCTACCACCACCTGCCTGTCTCCGCCGAGACCCGCCCCGCCCAGGAGGCAGCGCTGCTCGAGCTGGCCAGGGGGGCCGGGGTCGAGCTCGTGGTGCTGGCCCGCTACATGCAGATCCTCTCGGCCACGGTCGTCGACCAGTACCCGGGACGGGTCATCAACATCCACCATTCGTTCCTGCCCGCCTTTTCGGGCGGCCAGCCTTACCACCAGGCCTACGCCCAGGGCGTGAAGCTCATCGGGGCCACCGCCCACTACGCCACGGCCCAGCTCGACCAGGGGCCCATCATTGAACAGGACACGGCCCGGGTGACCCACCGCGACGGGGTCGCCGACCTGGCCCGGGCCGGTCGCGACCTGGAGACGGTCGTCCTGGCCCGGGCGGTCAGGCTGCACTTGACGGACCGGGTGCTCGTGCACGGCCACAAGACCATCGTGTTCTAGCACTGCTCGGGCCGCCAGCTCGTCTGGGCCGCCAGCTCGTCTGCGCCGCCAGCTCCTTGCGCCGCTAGCTCGTCTGGGCCGCTAGCTCGTCTGGCCGGCCCCGCCCGGGCCCCAGCCCGCCGCCCGGTAGACCTCCAGCACCAGCTCGAGGGCCCGGTAGCCGTCTTCGCCGCTCACCGGAGGGGGGCGGCCGTCGCGCAGGGCAGACAGGACGTCGGCCAACTGGGCCCGGTGGCCGTGGGGCATAGTCAAGGCCCCGTGGTCCTCGGAGCCGAGCGCCGGGGCCTGCCCTTGGGTCTCGAGGCGTACCAGGGCGCCGTCCTCGAGGACCACGGTGCCCCGGGTGCCGTTGACCCTGAGCACCACGGCGCTGCCGGGGTAGGCCGTCGTGCTGGCCTCGAGCATCCCGACGGCCCCTCCCCCAAAGCGGAGCAGGGCCAAGGCTATGTCCTCCACCTCGATGTCGTGGGCGAGGGTGGCGCACGAGGCCGCGGTCACCTCTGGTGGCCCGAACAACCAGCAGAGCAGGTCGGCGTAGTGCACCCCCTGGTTCATGAACGCCCCGCCGCCATCGAGCTGCCACGTGCCCCGCCACGCGGCGCTGTCATAGTAAGCCTGGCTGCGGTACCAGGGGACACTGGCCGAGATCACCAGGGGGCGGCCCAGGGCCCCTTCCTCGAGGAGGGCTTTGGCCTTTTGGACACCCGGGTTGTAGCGCTGCTGGCTGATGACGTTGAGGCTGACCCTGGCCGCCTCCGCCCCGTCGATGAGGCGGCGGGCTGCCTCCAGGGTGACGTCTATGGGCTTTTCCACCACGAGGTGCTTGCCGGCCCGGGCGGCGGCCAAGCCGATCTCGGCGTGCCGCCCGCTGGGTACGCAAACGCACACGACGTCCACCTCGTCCCGGGCCAGGAGCACGTCCAGTGAAGGGTCGTGGGGCACCCCGTGGGCGGCGGCGAAGCGTTGGCCCCGCAGGGCGTCCACGTCGGTCACGGCCACCAGCCGGGCGCCGTCCAGGCCGCTCAAAGCGGCGGCGTACGTCTCGGCTATGACGCCGCAACCCACCAGTCCCAGGCCGAGCCGCCCCCGGCCCAACGGCTGCCAGCCGACTTGGCCCCGACCAACTGTGCCCAGACCAACTGTGCCCAGACCAACTGTGCCCAGCCCAGCCCGCTCCCCGCCGGGCGGTCCCGAGCTCATGGCTGCGGGCGCAGCCATTCCCGCAGGACGGCGATCTGAGGCCGGAGGGCCACCTCGGGACGGCCGAGCTCCGGGTGCCATTTCCTCTCGAACTCGAGCGACACCCAACTGTCGTAGCCGGCCCCGGGCAGCAGGCTCAGAAGTTCGCGCACCGGCACCTCGCCCTGGCCCATCATGACCAGTTGCCACTCGTCTCGGCCGGGCAGGCGCAAGGCGTCCTTCACGTGGACGTGGCGGATGTTGTGGCCCAATGCCTGGAGGACCTCGGCCGGTCGTTCGCCCATGCGGTGGGGATGATGAGAGTCGTACACGGCCCCGGCGGACCCTCGCGCATAGCCCAGCAGGGCGGCCAGGGTGCGGGCGCTGGAAAAGTCGTCGTGCGTCTCGACCGCCAGGAGGACGCCGTGGGCCCAGGCCACCGGCTCGGCTGCCACCAGCAGCTCGGCGGCCCGCCGGATGGCATTGTCACGTTTGGGCTCGGGCCCGGGCGGCAGCCGGCCGCCGAAGAGCCGCAGCAGAGGGGCGCCCCACTGTTCGGCGACCTCCGCCATGGCCGCTACGTCGGCCAGGAACTTGTCCCGGTCGGGCGAAGTGACCACCAGGGACGTGTCCAAGGCCGCCACTTTCACGCCGCTGTGGCGAAGGGCGTGCTCACCTCGCCGGCGCGCCGAGGCGCTGATGGCAGGAGTGACGACGTCGCCGTCGAAGAGACGGATCTCCAGCCCGTCCAGGCCGTAGGTCTGCACGACTTCGACCGAGTTCTCGAACGTCCACTCGGGGCAAGCGAGGTTGCTGTAGCACAGGCGCATAGGTGACCCCGGCCCTGAAGGCTACCGCAACCAGCCTCTGACGCTGCCCCAAGCCGGTCGCCAGACGAAAAGCGCGCCGGCTGGGGACGGAGCACGCCGGCGTTGACGCGGCGCGACCGGGCGCGGGTCAGCGACCAGGTTGAGGTGAGCGACCGGGCAGGGCCCGACCGGGCAACGGTCAGCGGTCAGCACGTGGGTGGCGCCCCGAGCGCAGCAAAGCGGCGACGGCCTCGACGGCCAGGCGATAGCCCTCCCCGCCGAAGCCGGCGATCACACCGGTGGCGGCCGGGCTCACGACCGACTGGTGACGCCAGGCCTCGCGCCGGCGGGGATGGCTCAGGTGCAGCTCGACCACAGGACCGTCGAAAGCGACCAGGGCGTCGTGCAACGACCAGGAGTAGTGGGTCAGGGCGCCGGGGTTGACGACGATGGCCACGGCCCGCCCCCGAGCCTCGTGGACAGCCTCGACCAAGGCTCCTTCGTAATCGGACTGGACGTGCTCCAGCATCAGCCCGTGCTCGCCAGCGGCGGCGGTGGCGGTGGAGATATGGTCGGCCAGCGTGTCACGCCCGTAGATCTCCGGCTGGCGTTGGCCCAGGAGGCTCAGGTTGGGGCCTGACAAGAACAAGACGACGAGCTCGGGCACACTGTCCGGCCCCTCGTCGGTGCGCCGGCCCAAACGGTCGGGGCCGCTCTCGAGGGTACCGGCGACGACGGTCAGCTCCGGCCTCGCCGGCGGGTCCTGAGGTGCCATCGCGTATCCTCCCTGTAACAGTCTGCCCGCGACCGCCGACAGGCTGCCCTACCTGCCTAGCAGAAGCGCCTGTGCAGTTGGCGCCCGCTTTTGCCGATAACCGGGAAGGCGTCAAGTTCGCTGGCAGGTCGGTTCTCCTCAAGTTCGTCTTCTTCCGAGCCGACTAAAAACACGAGATCAACAGCTACCAAAGGCCGGTCCGAGCACCGACCCGCAACCTCGAGGACATGCCGCATGCGTTTGCCAGTAGCGAAGACCCCCCGCCCCACCGGCCAGCCGGTGACGGTGCGGCGGCGGGCGCCAGGCGGCATCCTGCTCTCGGGTCTTGCGCCGAAGTGCTCGTGCCGCCTCCTTAGCAGACGGAGCACACAAGGTGCGTTTCCAAGAACTTCGTGACGCAGACGGGACGGTGATCGCCAAGGGCCTGCACCCTGCGATCGCAGTCGTCGCCGCAGGTGCCGTGGCACGCGCCGCCGCCATTTCGGCCGTGGTATCCACCAAGGGCTGCATAATCCTCCACCCCTCCGACATAGAGAACGAACTGAAACGCGCCGCTGTCGCTGCGGTCGAACAGCACCAAGCGGCTCGCGCCGAGAAAGAGGCCAAGGTCGCCGCCGCCCAGCACGCGCTGCAGCAGGCAGTCGACGCCGGCCTGAAGACATCCCGAGAGACGGCTATGGCCAACAACGACCTGGCCCGCTTCGACGAACTGGCGACCCGCCTGACGGCCGCCGAAGAGGGCTACGAAGTCGCCGTGCGCGCCGACGCCGAGGCCGCTCGGGCCGTGGCCACGGCCCTGGGCGAGCTCGACCGGATCCTGGGCCAGCGCCATAGCGCCAGTACCTCGCTCGACCAGGCCCGCCGCTCTGCTGAGGGCCATGGCGTCCCCGAAGCCGTTATCCATCAGGCGATGAACCTCCAGGCGGCCTTGGCGGCGGCGGAGGCCGAGAAGCGCGAGGCCGTCCAGCAGGCGGACCAGGTCGCCCAGGTGACGCGCGTGGCCAGCCGCGACGCTCTGCTGGCGCGGGAGGCGGCCCACAGTGCGCTGCGCTCAGGCATGTCCCTCATCAGCGTCGGTACCCCCAATTGGGGCCCGGGCATGCCGTTGCCGGGCCTGCTCTCCAACTACCGCGACTCCCTGGCCGCCTCGCTGGCCGCCGCCGAGGCCGCCGAAGCCGAGGCCAAGAGCGCCGAGCAGGCCGCCCGGTCGCGCCTCGAACAGGAAGGGCACGACCTCGACGTCCTGGTGGCGGCGGGGCCGGCGGGAGTCGACGCCCGGACAACCGTCAACGAGTGGGTCAGCAGCGAGCGTTTCAGCCGTGACGACGCCGTCTTTGCCGACGAGGCCTTCGGCCGTTTCGGCGCCGAAGGGACCGCCGCCCTGCTCAGCACGCTGGCCGGGCGCGGCTGCCAAGTCATTTACCTGACCGACGATTCCGAGCTGCTCGGCTGGGCCATAGGACTACCCCATGAAGCAGGAGGGGCCAGCACCATCGCCAGTCCCCGTGCCCGCAAGCCGGCTTTGGTAAGCGAGTAAGGCAACAAAACGACTCCGCTGCAAGAAAGGCAACCGTGTTCCGGCATATTAGGTACAAGCTGATCGCGGCTTTCGCCCTGCCGCTGCTCATCCTGGTGGGGGTGGCGGGGTTGGAAGTCTCGTTATCAGTCCACCAGATCAGCGTCGTCAACCAGGAAGCTTCCCTGGCCAAGGCTTCGGTAGGGCCGGGCGGTGCCGTGCAGGCACTGCAGACCGAACGCGAGGACGCCATCCTGTCCGTCCTGGCCGCCGCCGGCAACCTACCCGCCCCGCTACAGGGCATAACGCCCAGCGAGGCCGGGATAAGCCAAACGCCGGCCGCCGTGCAGGCCACCACGGACAACGCGTTGAGCGCCTTCCGGGCCACGGTAGACAGCTACGGCGACCAATCCCAGGCCGCCTACGAGATCGCCTTCGTCGACGTCTCCCTGCTGGACCAGGCCCGGGCCGAGTGGGCGGCGGCCGGCGTCAACACATCGAGCGATTACCGGTCGGTGGCCGACGAGCTTTACACCAAGTACACCTCGCTCATCGGCTCCTTGATCAACGCCACGGCCCAGGTCCCTTACCAGATCAGCGACCCCACCTTGCGCACGGGGGTAGAGGCCCTCGTCACGAGCTTGCAGAAGACCGAGGCCGACTGGCGGGTGACCATGGACCTGTTCCGGGCGTCGTGGAGCCCCCCGACGGCCCGGGCCACCGAGGTCAACCAGGCCACCAAAGACCTGGGAGCCGAACAGACCTGGGTGGCGCGCCTCGGCAACCTGGCCACGGGGACCTTCATGGGCCCCGTAGGCACGCTGGTCTCCAGTACCGTCAGCCAGTCGTTGAGCGTCGCCGTGACCATGGTCCAGCGGGGCACGCCGCCGTCGCTGTTCGCGCTGTTGGAAAATTTCGACGAAACAGCGCCCGGGGCGGCGAGCCGCTCCCTGAGCAACAACACCGTTGTCCAGCAAGGTGACGCCGAGATCGCGTCTATCGTCTACCAACGGGCCGCTCAGCTTCACAACAACGCCGTCCGCCAAGCCGGCGAGTTTGGTTTGGCCGGTCTGGTCGGTGCTCTCCTGGGGCTGCTCCTGGTCGCCCTGGTGAGCCGCTCCATCTCCCGGCCTTTGGCGACGCTGGCCCACCAGGCAGACGAGCTCGCCAGCGTGCACCTGCCGGCCACGCTCCAAGCCATGCTCGCCAACGAGGCGGGCGGCATCCCCGAAGGCCTGCCCATCACGGTCTCGGGGCAGGACGAAGTCTCCGAGGTGGCTCGCGCCCTCGATGCCGTGCAAAGGACCGCCATCGAGCTCGGCGCCGGCCAAGTGGTGCTGCGCCGCAACCTCTCCGATGCGTTCGTCAACCTGGGCCGCCGCACCCAGAACCTGGTCACCAGGCAGTTGGAGTACATCAGCGACATCGAGCTCAAAGAGGCGGACCCCGAGTCACTGGAAGAGCTTTTCCGCCTGGACCACCTGGCCACCCGTATGCGACGTAACGCCGAATCGCTGCTCATCCTGGCCGGGAGCGGGCCGGCCCGGCAGTGGAGCGCGGCGGTGCCGGCCATGGACGTGGCCCGGGCCGCCTCCGCCGAGGTGGAGGACTACAAGCGGTTGCGCCTGCACCACTTCGACCCGGCCATGATCACCGGCGAGGTGACGACCGACCTTGTCCACATCCTGGCCGAGCTCACCGAGAACGCCCTTACCTTCTCGCCCCCGGGCTCGCCCGTGGACGTCTATGGGCGCTTCCTCGAAGGCGGCTATGTCCTGGTCATCGTGGACTCCGGCATCGGCATGTCCGCCAGCGACCTTGACATCGCCAACCAACGCCTCGAGGGCCTCGGCTCCGAACGCGACGTTCCCGGCCGTTACCTGGGCCACTTCGTGGCCGGGCGACTGGCGGCGCGCCACGGCCTTTCCATCACTCTCCAGGCTTCGCACTCCGGCGGCCTGGTGGCCCGGGTGAAGATCCCGGGCAACCTCATCGAAGATCCCGTGCCCGACCTCTCCGCCATGGCCGAGGTCCATGGGGCACCGGGCGCGCCGGCCCCGGCCGGGGCTCCCCCCGCGGCCTCGCCCGTTCGGCGGGACACGGGGAACATCCCAGCCGACCCCTTCCCGGCCGCCTCGGCCAACGGGCACTCGGCCCCACCCGTGGACGACAGTCCGACCTCGCTAGCAGGCGACCCGCCTGAAGCCTGGTACATGAGCTACACCGGCTCGGGGCCAGGCGTCGAAGATGACGACGCCGGCGACCCAGCCGACGTCGGCGTAGTACCCGACGCCGGCGACGCAGCCTACGCCGGCGTACTGCCAGACGCCGGCGTAGTGCCCGACGCCCCACTTGTCGCCGACGACCCAGTTGTCGCCGACGACCCAGTTGCGCCCGATGCCCCGCTTGCGCCCTATCCCCCCCTTGCTGCCGTCGACCGTTACGCCGTGAGCGACGACATCCTCACGACCGGCGCCCCGGAGGTAGCTGAAGGCCTCGACGGCACCTCCGAAGGGCTCGACGGCGCTCTGCCCAGCCCCGACGTCTTCGAGGCTGATCTCCAACGCCTCGCAGACGAGGCGGTGGCCACGTTGACGGGGGTCTCCCTCCCGGGGATCCCCGAGCAGCTCGCCCCCGGCCCTCCCAAACCCGGCCCTCCCATACCCGGCCCTCCCAAAACCGGCCCACCCAAAAACGGCCCAACGGTCGCCCCCCCGGCCGTAGACAACGGCAGGGACCCTGGCCTTGTTGGCTCCCGCCCCTAAGACGGCGGCCACGCCGGAGGCGGGTGCCGGCCTCGCTGCGCCCACGACGCCGACCGAGGCGGCCCCGGCCTACTCGGCCACCGCAGATGGGCCTTCGTCTGTGCCGCCTCTGACCGATCTCCCCGGGGCGCTCGCCGCGAGCGGTACCGCCCCCCGGCACCAGGGAACTCCGGACCTGGGCATATTTTCCCCGCTGGCCGGGACGGTGCCCGCTGGAGGCCTGCTGGCCTGGGCCCGGCCGGCTACGCCACAGGCTGAAGAAGCGCCACCGGAGGCCGCTGTCCTGCCGGGCGCCCCGGCCCTGGGAACGGCCCCGCCGCTGGCACCGGCACCGGTCGCCGCCACACCGGCACGGGCCGCCCCTACGCCGGTCCCGGCCGCCACGGGGGCGGCGGCCTGGAACGCGCTGCCCGTACAGCCTCGGACCAACGGCGTCGGTCCCGCCACCCAAGCTCGGAGCACGGCCGACGGGCTCCGCAAGCTGACCCGGCGGGTGCCGGGGGCGTCGTTACCTCAACAAGATGATTCTTTGCGCCGGGCTACGCCCACCACCACCAACCGCAACCCGCTGGGCCTCACCGGGGCTTTGGCGCAGTATTTGTCGGCTACGGCTAACGACAGCCGGGCGGAAAAGGAGCAAAACTCACGATGAGCACAGACACGCTCAGCAACGAGGTCAAGAACTTCAACTGGATGCTCGACAACTTCGTCGAGAAAAGCGCCGGCGTGTGCGATGCCGTGGCCGTGTCCTCCGACGGCCTATTGATGGCCATGTCCCACACGCTCGACCGCGCCGGGGCCGAAAGAGTCGCCGCCATCATCTCCGGCACGGTCGGGCTTTCCCGGGGCGCCGCCAAGGCGTTCGGGTGGGAGCCTGTCCGCCAGATCATCATTGCCATGGAGGGTGGCTACCTCTTCTTGTCAACCATTTCCGATGGCAGCAACCTCGGCGTACTAGCCAACGCCGGCTGTGACATAGGGCTCGTGGGCTACCAGACCAACCTCCTGTTGGAGAGGATCGGAGTGCTGCTGACCCCGGCCCTCATCGCCCAGCTACGTGCCCAGGTCCTCAACCAATAAGCAGGAAAGGCCCTGGTGACCATGCAAGACACACCAAGACCACTGGGGCTCATCCGCCCGTTCATCTTGACGGGTGGCCGTACGTCGTCGACCAGACCAGGCCTGCGGTGGGAAACCCTTGTGGAGACCCTCGCCGACCGGGCGCGGCTGGCGAAAACCACAGAGCAGCGTACGGTCCTGTCCCTTGCGGGACGGCCGATATCGATTGCCGAGCTGTCAGCTTATATGCACCTGCCGACCCAGGTAGTCGCGATCCTGGTCGGGGACCTGCTGGACATCGGAGCCATCCGGATCCACCAGACGGACCCTGTCGAGGTCGAACTCTCCGCCCTAACGAGGATGATCGAACGTGTCCGTGCTCTCTGATAAACCATCGAACCGCCACGTAACCGCCGTCAAATTCGTCATCGCCGGTGGGTTTGGAGTCGGCAAGACGACATTTGTCGGGGCCATTTCCGAAGTCGAACCGCTGACGACCGAGGCCGCCATGACGGTGGTGGCCACGGGAGTGGACGACCACCACGCAGTGGCCGGCACGGCCAAGACGACGACCACAGTGGCCATGGACTTCGGGCGCCTCACCGTCGACGAGACACTGGTCATGTACCTCTTCGGCGCGCCCGGTCAGGCCCGTTTCACCTTCATGTGGGACGATCTGATCAACGGCGCCCTGGGGTGCGTGGTACTAGTCGATACTCGCCGGGTAGAGGACTGCTTTGCCGCCGTCGACTACTTCGAGAAGAAGGGGCTCCCTTTTGTCGTCGGCGTGAATTGCTTCGACAGCTCCGACCGGTACCCGCTCGACGACGTCAGAGAAGCGCTTGGCATCTCGCCCGGCGTGCCCGTCTTCGACATGGACGCCAGGAACAAGGCCTCGTGCCGCGACGCCCTGCTGGTCCTGCTCGAGTTGCTCGTCAGCCGGCTTTCCAGCAAAGTCCCGTCTTGACTTAACCGGCCCCCAGTCAAGCAGTTTGGCGGCCCAGCGCGACAGCCAAGCACGACGGACAAGCACAACGTAGCTGGCGGGCTGATGAACTGCCGGTGGCTTTATAAAGTTCCCTACGCTCGCCGGGGCCGTTTTGTTGAGTAGGTACGATTTTTTCGTAGGTAACTGCACAATTCGGTGCCTCTGGCCCGAGCTCCCGGGTCAGCCCGGGCTCAGTGGACCAGAGCGGCGTACCAGTTGACGACCGGAGCGCCGGCCAGGACCGCCACCATGGCCCCCGCGGCCAGGAACGTCCCGAACGGGATGGGCGTACGCCGTCCCGCCTTGCCCAGCGCGATCATCGTCAGGCCCACGACCGAGCCGAGCACGCTGGCCACCAGGAAGCCGAGCAAGGCGTAGCCCGCACCCAGCCAACCCAGCCCGAAACCGATAAGCAGCGCCAGGCGGACGTCGCCGAAACCCAGGGCCCGGGGGGCGATGAAGTTGATGACGAAGAACAGCGCCCAGGGCACCACGGCGGATATGGCGGCCACGAGCAAGCGGTGCCACTGCGTACCTGTAGCCGCCCCGGCTACGAACACCGTCGCCACGATCGTCATGGTGGCGTAAACGATCTTTTTCGGCAGGAGCATGTGGTCCAGGTCGATGAACGCCAGGACCACCAGGCCGGCGGCCAGGGCCGCCTCGCCCACCCCCGTCCACGACAGGCCGAACCGCAGCCCGACCCCGGCAAAAAGGGCGCCGACAAGCGCTTCGATCACCGGGTAGCGGACGGATATGCGTGCGTGGCAGTCCCGGCAACGGCCCCGTAGGACCAGCCAGGAGATGACGGGGATGTTGTCCCAGGAACGCACCGGCGCCCCGCAGGCCGGGCAGGCCGAGGCTGGTCGCACGATCGAGCGGCCCTGCGGGACGCGGTAGATGACGACGTTGGCGAACGACCCCATCATCAGGCCGAAAATGCCGAGGATTATGGCGGCTG
>JBEKNX010000177.1:0-9063 GCA_049522375.1 Acidimicrobiales bacterium
CCCGAGCCGAGCACCGAAGGAGTGCTGGCCCTGGCCGAGTCCCTCGTTTCTAAGGTAAAAGCGGCCGAGTGGCGGGACCGCGCCGAAGCCGCGGTCAAAGCGGGCGACGACCTGGTGATGCGCGACCTCCGCTCGCTGGTCAACGGGTCCGACGTCGCCCGGGACGAAGCCTCCCGGGATCTGGTGATCGCCCTGCGCGAGATGCTGGAGAACCGGGTGGAAGGGCACCGGGTCACCTGGGCCAACGAGGTCGCCAGCAACCTCGACGACGGGCACATCGTGCGGGCCCTCCGGTTGTCTAGCCACCCGCCTGATCCCGCCGCCCGGTTCTCGGCCGAGCTCGCCACCCGCCTCCGGGACGCCGCCGGCACGGCTCTGGCCTCCGAGACACCTCCGGACCGATGGCTGGCCATCCTGCAGGCGGTCGTGGAGAGCCCCGTCCGGCGTACCGTCAAGCCGCAGGGCCTCCCCCACGACCCGGCCCCCGAGCTTCTGGAGACGGCCCGGCAGCAATGCGGTCGAGTGCCGGCTCTGGCCCCGCTCCTCGGCATCAGTGTGCCGCCACCCCCGGGCCCGGCGCGGCCCAACCTGCCCATCAAGCCGCCGCCTCGCCATACCGCCAGGTCGGCCATGCCCCCCCGCCCCCCGTTCAAGCCGGCCGGCGCTCCAGCCCGGGCCCGCTGGGCGGCGCCGCCTCAGGTAGCCGCGGCGGCGCCCGAAGACGCTCCCGTTGAGGTCACCGCCGAAGCGCCCGCGGACGTAACCGCGCCGACTGCGGAGGTCACAGCAGAGCCCGTAGCCAACTACATCCCCACCGATGTCACCGAGGGCGATGTCACCGAGGGCGATGTCACCGAGGGCGATGTCACCGAGGGCGATGTCACCGAGGGCGATGTCACCGAGGGCGATGTCACCGAGGCCGGGGTGACCAAGGCTGATATCGAGGCCGAGGTCACCGCAGAGCCCGTCGCCGAGGCCGCTGTCGCCGAATATGGCACCGGCGACTTGACCGGGAAACCCGGAGCGCTGCCCGCCCTCGACTGAGCAGCCCCCGCACCGCACCCCCGGCACCGTCTCGCCAGCCTGACGCCGGGCTAGCTCAGAGACCGGTGCATCACCAGCAAACGGGCCGTAAAGCCGTTGGCCTCGAAGAAGCTTTTTACCGCCCGGCTCCCGGGCAGTGCGCTGGCATCTACGCCGGTGCAGCCTTGTGAGCGGCACCAGGACATCAGGGACTCGGCGATGGCCCGGCCGACCCCGGCGCGGCGGGCGTGAGGGCTCACGTACAGCTCCTCGACCACCCCCAGAAGTTCCGGGCCGGGGAGCGGCCGGGTCACGCAGCTGCCGTAGCCGACGACGTCGCCTCCCACGGCTGCGACCACCAGTTGCCCGCCCGGGCCCTGCACCTGGCGGCTGAAGGACGCGGCCAGAGGCCGGGTACGGCCCTTGAGGCCCAGCAGGACGCGCCCACCCCGCATGCCGCCCAGCTCGGATGCAGCCGTCTCAAAGAGCTCGACCAGGCGGACGACGTCGTCGGGGCCGGCCGGCCGGACTTCGAGCGGGCCGGACGACGGCTCCGGCGTCATCCCAGTAGCTGCTCGGCTCGGCTCAGTATGGTCCTGCGCCCCCGCGTGGCCGCCTCGTAGGCCCGGACCGCGGCCACCTCGTCGTGGGAAAGCCCGGCCAAGCGCTGGACCACGTGGGTAGCCGAGAGTGAGTCATAGCTCGGGATGGCCAGTTCGGCCGCGCCCGGGGCCTTCCGGGCCGGGGAGGCGGCCGCCGTCCGGGCCGGGCGCGGCCGCGAGGCGGCCCTAGCCCGGGGCGCCGGGGCGAGCGGGTTGGCGCCATGTGGACGGGGGCCGGGAGCGGGCGGAGCCGCGACATGGGGACCGCGAGCCACGTCCCCGGTCGCCGGCCGTCGCGACAGGAACGGGATGGCCGGCCCGGAGGCGGCCATGCCCCGCAGCTGGCGGTAGCCCTGCTGAACAGCCAGTTGCCCGACGGTGCGCGCCAGTCCCACCTGAGGGGCCAGCCGGGACCGACCCTTGCGGGCCATGGCCGGCATGGCCTCGGCGATGCTGAGGGCCATGCCCAAAGGCCCGTAAACGGCCAAATCGAGCACGCGCTCCGCCGGCGACTTCGGGGAGGGAGGCTGGGTCATGTCCCCCAAGCTAGCCCCGCCGCAGCCGTGCCGAGGCGGCACCAAACCCGGCTCAAACGCAGTCGCGGCAAAGCTGGCGTTCCTTATCGGCCAGCTGGCTCTGGTGCTTTACGAGGAAGCACGACTGGCAGACGAACTCGCCCGGTTGCTTCGGCAACACGCGGGTGGCGATGTCGCCCCTTTCGTCGCCCTCGGCCTCCTCCTCTTCCTCGTCTTCCTCGTCCTCATCGTCGTCGTCGCCGGACACGACGAGGCGGGACTTCAAGATGACGTCCAAGCTCGCCTCTACGTCGTCCCCGTTTTCCTCGTCCTCGTCCTCGTAGTCCTCCTCGTCATCGGGGACCAGAAGGGTGTCCCCCTCGACGTCGACCCCCTCGACTTCGCCTTCCTCGACTTCGACGACGTCCAGGTCCCCGTCGTCGTCGAGGTCCTCTTCGCCTATCTCATCGGCCTCGAGGTCTAGGTCTTCTTCGTCAATGTCTTCCGGCAAAGCCGGCCCATCGTCGAGTAGCTGGTCGTCGAAATCATCGTCAGGCATGGGCAGGTTTCCTTCAGCAAGCACGGTCAAGCACACAGGATGGCACGTGCCGCGCTTTAGCGGCGGCGGGCATGCTAAGCGAACCCCGGCTCGGGCACCAGTCAGCCACCGGGGGAAGCCCACCACGTCAGCCCGGGACGGCGCGAGGCTCGGGACGCAGGGTGACCCGGGGGCCTTTGGTGCCGCCAACGCACGCTCAGGAAAGCAGCCCAGAACAGTGCTGAAGTCGTTGTCTACTTGGCTCCCCGGGCCTCCTGCCCGAGCGCTGCAAGGAACTTGCCCTGCAGACCTCGGGGACCATACTGACGCGTCGGGCGCCGGCGAGCAACCGGGAAAAGTCCGTATCTAGCTGCTCTGTTTCGCATAGCGGCTGCTCAGCGGGCCGCAAGAATTCTTCGCTTCCGGGACCAAAGTCCTTAGACCTGGCGGGCGCTGCTTTGCCGGCGCGCCTCGGCCCGCCGCTCGGCCTGCAACCGCCCCAGGCTGTGCTCAGGCTCGTCCTCTGGGGCCGAGTGGTCCACGAACCGCATCATTTCGGCCAGAGCACCGTGGCCCGCTTTGTCGGCTATCAAGCGGTGCATCTGCTGGCAGACGTCCCGGTACTCGGGATGGCCCTGGGGGGTGGTACGCAGTTCCAGCATGTGCATGGCGGCGCGGGCGTTCAACTGGACGCTGTAACGCACCCGGTGGGCCAGGGTGACGGCGTAGGCGGCAACGGTCGGGCCGAAATACTCCCCGAGCGCCTCATAGAGCGTGGCCGAACGGCTCATAACTTCTTCATAGGCCTGGGCCCCTCCGGCGGCGGTCACCGCTCCAGGCATGGTGTAGCCGTGGTAGGGAGTGAGGCCCTGCCATTCGATGGTGAGGAGACGGTGCCTTTGCAGGTCCCTGAACGCCCCGTAGTCCGAGATCACGTCGAAACGGTAGGTGCACCGCTCCAACGCCCGTCCCGGGCGGTGGCGGCGGTTGAGCCGCTCTCCGGCGTACTTGGCCATGACCTCCAGGCGTTGGGACAAGGGCATGGCCTCGACCCGCGAAGCGATGTCCTCCTCGCTTAGGTGGCTGTAGGGGTAGAGCATCGCCGTGACCACCTTCACCTCGGCCTGGGGATCCCAGTCCACCAGCGCGACCTCGGGGCCGGCAGTGGTGGAAAGGGCCGCTCCCCCGGCACCCCCGGCGCGGTCAGGGCCGAAAAGCCCACCGACGAGCTCGGCCATGGCGGCGTCATTTTTTTCCATGTACTGAGACCAGGCGCGGCCCCGGTCGGCGACATCGACACGGCGGACCCATGAGGGAATGACTTTTCGCAGTTCGGTCAGCATCAGGTCGGAATATTCCCGGGCTTCGGGCAGGGGGTGCGCCCGCATGCGCAACAACAGGCCCTCGAAGGCCTGACCGGACCCGTAAATGCCGAGGTTGGAGGTGGCCGCCGAGGGCAATAGGCCGCGTACGGTGTCGAACGCCTTGGCTTTGAGCGCCTGGCGATGGGCAAAATCGCTGTCGCCGGCGGCCTTGGGGTGCCGCTGGGAAAAGTAATCGTAAAGCTCCGGCAACAGTTGCCGGTACGAGTCGAACATGCGGTCCATGTCGCCCACGTACCTGGCCCCCAGGGGCGAGGCTAGTATTTCGGGGCAGCGGTAATAGCGGTAGCGCCCGCTCGGCAAACGCGTGTCGTAGGCGACATAGCGGGTCGACTTTTCCATATATGACATCAGCCGACCGCGTTCGAGCACTTTTGTGAGCAGGTTGGACGCCTGTTCGCAGGCCAGGTGCACCCCGCCGAGCTGGGCTACCGAATCGTCGCCGTACTCGAAGAAAACGCGGTCGTAGAGCTGCTCCGCCCGGGCCAGGCCGACCGTGGCGTCGACGCCGTGATCGCCGCTCATCTCCAGGTCGCCCACGAACTCGTCCAGGAACAGGCGGCGCAGGCTCTTGGCCGAGCGGGAGTAGCGGGCGAACAGCGCCCCCTTTACGACGTCGGGCAGGTTGACGAGCGCAAATACCGGTCCCTCGAGGTTCGTGAAGTAACGGCGGAGGACGTCCGCCTCCTCGGTGGTCCAGGTTTCCTGGGCGTAAGGGACATCGACGGCGTGCGAACTCATGCGAGGTGCCAGCCTACGAGGCAGCCTGGGCCCGGTGTGGGATGCTCAGCCGCCCTGTGGCGCACCCCCGGTGGGCTCCACAAATGCGATGGCGAAGCCGTCATAGCCCTTGCTGCCGACGGTTTGGAGCGCCGAAGCCGTTATCCCCGTCTGGGTGGCCATGGCCTCGAACAGGTGCTGGGTGCCGACCACGTTCGGGTCCTGGCTGGCCGGGCCCGCCACCGCGCCTTTGCGCACGACGTTGTCGACCACGATGGCCCCTCCGGGCCGGGTGAGGCGCAGCGCCCAGGAAAAATAAGCGGCGTTGTTGGGCTTGTCGGCGTCGATGAAGGTGAGGTCGAAACTGGCCGGGCCAGGGTCGGTGGCGAGGACCGGCAACGTAGCGAGGGCGGGGCCAACTATGACCTCCACCTTGTCGGACAGGCCGGCATCGGCGATGTTGGCCATCGCCACCTGGGCATGGTGCGGGCTGACCTCCAGGGTGTACAGCTTGCCGTCGGGGGGCAGCGCCCGCCCCAGCCAGATGGCGCTGTAGCCCGCCAGCGACCCGATCTCGAGAACCCGCCGGGCGCCCATCAACCGGGCCAGCACGTGCAGGAACTTGCCCTGCAGGGGGGTGACGCTTATGCGCGGCAGACCGGCGTCGGCGGCCGCCTTTTGGGCGCGCCGCAGGGCCTCGTCCTCGGCACCGAGCCGGCTCTCCAGGTACTCGTCCACATCAGCCCAACGAGGGTCGCTCATCGGGCCATTATTACGGGTGGCTGAGCACCTTATGTCCCGGGCCCGCTCACCACCGACGAGGCGGCGACGACCCCCCGGAACAGGGCGTCGGCGGCCTGGCGGGCCACTTTGGCAGAGCCCTGGTCGGCAAGGACCTGGCCCAGCTGGCGCAACAGGTCGATGAGCTGCTTGACGTTGCGGACGAAGTCCCCGGCAGAAATAACCGCCCCCCGGGCCTGGGGGCCCGTCTCGAGCGGCACCAACAGCCTGCCCAGTTCCTGGCCCTGCGCCCAGCCGTGGGCCAGGGCGGCAAACCCGGCGTCGGGCGCCCTGGTCACGGGCAGACCGGCCGCCTGCTCGTCGGCCGCCAGCTCCCGGGCCACGGCCTGGACGGCGTGCCATCTCTCCTCGACGCCCCCCGAGGGCCACCGGGGGGCAAGGGGGGCGACCGACGACGGCCCCCGAGCTTCGTAGGTGAACACCGAGGCGAGGCCCGCCATCTCCGGCACCTTGAGGCCGTCGAACATGCCCCGTTCGGCGCATTCGGCCACCAGCAGGTCCTGCTCGTGGTAGATGCGGGCCAGGCGCCCCCCTGCCCCCGTCAGCGCCCAGCCGCGGACGTAGGCCCAGCGCTCCAGCAGCTGCAGCACCCGGTCGAACTGCAGGGCCAGGGACCCCGTGCGGCCCAGCACCTGCTTTTCCAGCCTGTCCACCTGCCGGGCGAGGCGTTCGGCCCGGGCGGCGGCCCGCAGGTGGTCCCGCAGTAACGGGCAGGAGGCTACCGGGTGGCCGGCTATCCCCAGGGCTGGCCTGTCCGAGCCTGGCCTGTCCGAGCCTGGCCTGTCCGAGCCGGCCGTCTCAGTTTTTGCCATCTCCGGGGCGCCCCGGCCCCGCTTGGCGGCGCCCTCGGGGCCGGCGTGGGCCCCGGGCGAGGTGGCGGCGACCGAAAGGGCCAGCGACGTGGCCACCCGTCGGCGGAACTCCTTGCTCTTGGGGTCGTAGGGGGCGGGCAGGGCGAGCCGGTCCACCACGCGCGGGGGCGAACGGAAGTCCCGGGGGACGAGCGAGACGAGGCGGCGACCGGCGGTGACAGCCCGGAGCCTCACGTCGCCCTTCTTCCTCTGGCTCTTGGAAATGACGGCCACCTTGTCGTCGGCCCGTAGCCCGCCGGGCTTGCGCTCGCTGAGGGCCAGCACATCCCCGGGACGCACGCCCTCCATGGCGGCGACGATCTCGTCCAGGCCGGCCCGGGAGCTCGATGCCGCCTTCTCCGTCCCCGTGAGCTGGTCTAACCGGCGGTACTCGAAGACGTCGCCCAGCTCACAGACGGCGTCCTCGCGTGCCCGGGCCAGCTCGTTGCGCGCCCGCTCCAGGTGCCTCTCGAAGCGGACCACGTCGGCGTCCGCCCGGTACTGGGCGAAGGACAGGTTGAGCAGGTGGTGGGCCTCCTCCGGCGAGCAGCGCCGGACCAGGTTGGTGGCCATGTTGTAAGTCGGCCGGAAGCTGGAGGTCAGCGTGTAGCTGCGCGCCCCGGCCAGCGACGCCACCTGCTCGAAGGTGACGTTGGGGGACCAGGCCACCACGGCATAGCCCACCTCGTCGGTGCCCCGCCGCCCGGCCCGCCCGGTGAGCTGGGTGTACTCGCCCGGAGTGAGCGGCTCTACCCGCTCCCCGCCGAACTTGTACAACTTTTCGATCACCACGCAACGGGCGGGCATGTTGACCCCGAGCGACAGGGTCTCGGTGGCGAACACGACCTTCACCAGGCCGGCGCCGAAGCAGCGCTCGACCGCCTCTTTGAACGGGGGCACCAGGCCGGCGTGGTGGGCGGCGAAGCCGGCCTCTAGCCCGGCCAGCCAGTTGCCGTACCCGAGGGCGTCGAGGTCGGCGTCAGAGAGGTGCCCGGCGGCGGCTTCGGCCATCTGGCGGATCTGGCGCCGCTCCCCCGCGCTCGTCAGCCGACGGCCCTCGCGCATGCACTGGCGGACAGCCTCGTCACAACCCGCCCGGCTGAAGATGAAATAGATGGCGGGCAGGAAGCCCTTTTCGGCCAGAAGGTCCACCGTCTCGGCCCGGCGGGGGGCGAACAGCCCGCTGCGGCGGTGCGCCCGCCAGCCGGTCTCGGCCCTCGAGGTAATGGCCCCTCCCCGGGGGTTGGGGCGCTCGTCGACGAAGGTGGGCAGCAGCACCAGGCCCTCGCTACGCCGGTCCCCCACTAGGAACAGGTTGTGCAGCGGCACGGGGCGGCGCTCCTCGATGACCGCCCGGGTCGAGCCGCGCACCGTCCCGACCCAGTCGGCCAGCTCCTCGGCGTTGGAAACCGTCGCCGACAAGCAGACCAGGTCGACCTCGGGCGCCAGGTGGATGATCACCTCTTCCCACACGGGCCCGCGGTAGGGGTCCTGGAGGTAGTGGACCTCGTCCAGGACGACGTAGCGCAGCCCGAGGAGGCTCTCGGAGCCGGCGTAGACCATGTTGCGCAGCACCTCGGTGGTCATGACCACCACCGGGGCGTCGCCGTTGATGGCGTTGTCCCCGGTGAGCAGGCCTACCCTGGCCGCTCCGTAGCGGCGGGAAAAGTCGGAGAACTTCTGGTTGGACAGCGCCTTGAGGGGCGTGGTGTAGAACGCCTTGGCCCCGCTGGCCAGCGCCCGGGCCACGGCGTACTCGGCCACGACGGTTTTACCGGAACCGGTGGGGGCAGCCACGACCACGCTATGGCCGTCGTCGAGGGCGTCCATGGCCTCGAGCTGGAACGGGTCGAGCTCGAAGGGCAAGCCCGACAGGAACTCCGAGCGCAGTGCGCCGCTCATGGGGACCGCCGGGCCCATACGACCAGGCCGGGGTGGGCGGCGGAGGGCCGGAAGTGACCGTAGAGATAGCCGAGCAAGGCCGGTCCCCAGGGGACCCGCGCCGGCACCAGCCCCTGAGTGACCACGATGTAGTCAGTCTGGCGCAGGACACCCAGCCAGTCGGTGATGGCTGGCGGCCGGGACAGGGCCTGGTAGCCCCGGCGGCCCCCGGACCACGCCAACGTGGACCCGTCGGCGTCGACCAGGTCGCTGCAGCCGGGCGGCGCCGAGAAGCGGTCGGCCAGGAGCAGGACGGACGGGTTGTCGGTGATGGCGCAGGCGCCGGCGGGCACAGCCCGGGCCAACCAGGCGATGTCGGGCCGCCCGGGCTGGTCGGTGGTCTGGATGGCCCGCACCGCGTGAACTGTCCCCACCACCACTAGGGCCGACACCGCCCCCACGGCCAGCGCCCGGTGGCGCACGGCGTACAGCCCATCGGCCGCCACGCCCAAGGGCAGGGCCAGGACCGGGGCCAAGAAAGCGGCGTAGTGGTAGTAGAACGCCGCCGGCCAGACCAGGCCGGCGGCGGTAACCAGCGCGGCGACGACGCCGTAGCGTTCGAGCGAGCTCCGGGCCGGCGGCCTCCCGGCCCTCCAGGCCACCACGAGCGCCAGGCAGACCAGGGCACCCACGACCACGACGACCGACCGCTCGAACGCGTCAGGCACGCCGGCCGTGGAAGGCGCGGGA
>JBEKNX010000178.1:0-9036 GCA_049522375.1 Acidimicrobiales bacterium
GTCCGGGTGGGCGACAACGTGGTGGCCCGCACCCGCCTGCGCCGGCCCACCCGCGTCGTCCTCGCCGGCCATCTCGATACCGTCCCGCCCAAGGGCAACGAGCGGCCCCGGACCGAGGGGGGGCACCCTCTGGGGCCTGGGCTCGACGGACATGAAGGGCGGCTTGGCCGTGATGCTGGACCTGGCGGCCACCCCGCCGGGCCCGGCCTACGACGTCACCTACGTGTTCTACGTGGCCGAGGAGATCGCCCGTGCCCACAGCGGTCTGCTCGAGGTGGCCCGCCAGGCGCCCGAGTTGCTGGAAGGGGACGCCGCCGTCGTCTGTGAGCCCACTAACAGCGCAGTGGAAGCCGGGTGCCAGGGCGTGATAAAGGCGGAAATGGTGCTGGCCGGGCGGCGGGCGCACGTGGCCCGGCCCTGGATGGGCCGCAACGCCATCCACCGGCTGGCCCCGGTGCTCACTCTGCTCGACGGCTGGGCCCCGCGCCGGGCCGTCATCGACGGCTGCGAGTACCGGGAGGCGCTACAGGCCGTGCACCTGTCGGGGGGCGTCGCCTCCAATGTGGTACCGGACCGCGCCGCCCTCGAGCTGAACTACCGGTTCGCCCCCGACCGCGGTCTCGATGCCGCCGCCCGGGAGCTGGAAGAAATGTTGGCGCCGTGCCTCGAAGACGGTGACTCGTTCGAGGTAACCGACAGCGCGCCGGCGGCTCCTCCATCGTTGGGCCACCCGTTCCTGGCCGCCCTGGTCGCGACGTCCGGTGCTGGCGTCACCGGGAAATTGGGCTGGACGGACGTGGCTTTTTTCGCCGAGAGAGGTACCCCGGCGGCCAACTTCGGGCCCGGGGACCCCGAGCTCGCCCACATGGCGGGCGAGATGGTCACCCGCAGCTCGCTCGAGCGGGCCCGGGACGTCCTCGGCCGGTTATTGGGCGAGTGAGATCGTTCGCCGGCCCTCGGGCCCGGCGCCGTGGGCAGTGCCGCGTCGGCGGCTCAGGCCTCGCCCCGGTGCTGGGCCACGAAAGCCTCTAGTTCGTGCGCGTCGGGAGGGTCGGCGCCCGGACGGGTACAGGTGAAGGCGCCCGTGGCGATGGCCTGGGCGAGGGCAGCCTCGAGCTCGGCCCGCTCCGCCCTGGCGATCCCCTCGGGGTGGAGCAGCTCCCGGTCGGCGAAATAGGCGAGCAGGCCGGCGCTGAACGCGTCGCCGGCGCCGATCGTGTCCGCGATCTTGATTACGGGAGGGGACAGGTGGGCTTTGAAGCCGTTGCGGTGCAGGGCCGTTGCCCCGTCCGGGCCTTCGGTGATGACGACCAGGGTCGGCCCCGCCGATAGCCATTTCTTGGCCGTGGCCAGCGGGCCCTCCCCCGGGTACATGGCCTCCACGTCTTCGTTGCTCGCCTTGACGACGTGCGAGCTGGCGATGATCTGCTCCAGCCGTCGGAGATAGGCGGCCTCGTCGGTGCCGGGGATGGTACGCATGTTGGGGTCGAAGGATATGAGCACGTCGTTCCCCTGGCGCAGCTTGGCCAGCCACTGGGCCAGCACCTGGCCGCCCGGCTCGAAAGCGATGGGGAGGGACCCGGTATGGACGGCGCTGAAGCCGTAGGCGGCCAGCGCGCTCTGGTTGGCCGCCGGTAGCTCGCTCTCTTGCCAATGCCAGTCTGCGGTCTCCGGGCCGTAAAACGTGTAGGAAGCCCGGCCCTGGTCGTCGAGGGTGACCGCGGCCAGGGTGGCCGGCTGCGGGGCGTCGACGGACAGCGCCAGGTCGAGCCCGTTGTCGCTCAGGTACTGGCGCAACCAGGGCCCGAAACCCTGCCGGGCGATGCGGGCGGCGAAACCGGTGCGGACGCCCAGGCGCGCCAAGCCGATGGCCACGTTGGCGCAGCTTCCTCCAGGCATGGCCATGAACCGTTGATAGGGCTGACGGCCGGTGTGCGCCGCTCCGTTGTTGCCGCCGCCTCCGCCGCCGTGTGCCGTGGCCGCGGCCGCGGTGGGCGCCAGGTCGACCAGGCACTCGCCGACGACCAGTACGCCCGATGTCCCGAACGGACCTGGCCCGAGGCCGGCTTCCCGCCCTGTCATCGATGTGCCGGTCGTGTCATCGATGTGCCGGTTGTGGTCATCGATGTGACAGTAGCTTGCCCGGCTGGCCCGGGCAGCCTTGGCGCCCGCGGCGCCGTCTCAGTAAGTTGAGCACTGTGATGCGACCAATCGAGCTGGGCCCCAACCAGCCAAGACAGTTTTATTTAGGTGGCCAAGCCATTGCCGAGCTGCGCGGCGTGGGCGAGGGTGACGAGTTCCGGCCCGAGGACTGGGTGGGTTCAGCGACTCCCCGCTTCGGGATGGAAGAGGACGGCCTCTCGAAGCTGCCCGACGGCAGGTACTTGCGGGACGCGCTCGAGGCTGACCCGGACAGCTGGCTCGGGCCCGAGCACGTCAAGTACTTCGGGGCCTCGCCGGCTCTGTTGGTCAAATTGCTCGATGCCGGCCAGCGCCTGCCCGTCCACGTGCACCCCAACCGGTCGTTTGCCTACCGGCACCTGGGTTCGCGGCACGGCAAGACGGAGTCGTGGGTCGTGCTGGGCGCCCGGGGCGCCGACCCGGTCGTTTACCTGGGCTGGTCACGCGACATCGAGACGGCCGAGCTGTCGCGCTGGGTCTCGGACCAGGACACGATGGCGATGCTCGGCCAGCTGCACAAGCTGGAGGTCGAGCCGGGCGACGCCGTGCTGGTCCCGGCGGGGACTCCCCACGCCATCGGCGAGGGGGTATTCGCCGTGGAGCTCCAGGAGCCGACGGACTTTTCCATAATGCTCGAGTTCAAGGGTTTCGACCTCGACCCGGCGGGGGGCGAGCTCGGGTTGGGCAGAGAGCTGGCGCTGTCGTGCCTGAGGCAGAAGGCGTTCAGCGCCGGCGACATCGACGGGCTGAGACGGCACCACAAGGCGGGCGTGGGGGCCGAGGACGGCGTCGTGCACGACGTGATGCCGGTGGCGGCCAACCCGTATTTTCGTGCCCAACGGGTCTTCGGGCGCGGCGCGGTGCGCCTCGAAGCCTCTTTCGCCGTCGTGGTGGTGCTCTCCGGTCAGGGGTCCCTGGAAGGAGACGGCTGGAGCGTCCCTGTCAAGCGCGGCAATACGTTCGTGGTGCCGTGGGCATCGGGCGCCGTCGGCGTCACAGGCGAGGTCGAACTGCTGCGGTGCCTGCCTCCGTTGCCGGCCGACGCCAAGAGGGACGACCCGGCCGCATAATCGGGGACAGCGAAAAAGCCCACGGCGCCCGGTCAGAGGCGGCGCAGAACGGTGACCACCTTCCCGAAGATGGTAACTTCGTCGGGGGAAAAGACCATGGGCTCCCAGTCCTGGTTGGCCGGCAACAGGACGATGCTGTCGCCGCGCCGGGAGTACGTCTTCACCGTCGCCTCACCTCCGGGTATCCCGGCCGCGACCACGTCGCCGGTGTTGGCATCGGGTTGCTGGCGCACCACGACATAGTCGCCGTCCAGGATGCCGGCGTCGATCATGGAGTCGCCTCGGACCCGCAACATGAAGACGTTGCCCCCACCGGTGAAGTCCTCCGGCAGCGGGAGCAGCTCTTCGATGTTCTCGGACGCCAAGACGTTGGTGCCGGCGGCAATGTCGCCGACCAGAGGCACGTGGCGGGTGGGACGGCGCTCGATAGCGGTGCCGGAAGTGGCGTCGTAGCGCACCTCGAGGGCTCGGGGCTTGGTCGGGTCACGCTTCAGGTAACCCTGCCTCTGGAGCGTGTTTAGGTGGGCTTGGACCGTTGACGTCGAAGCCAGCCCGACGGCAAGGCCGATCTCCCGTACCGACGGCGGGTAGCCCCGCTCCCGCACCTGTGCGGCGATGAAGTCGAGAATCTCCCGACGTTTGCCTGTCAAGGTCTCGTTCAACTTGCTCCCTCCGTCCTCGTAGCAAGGTTGGCCCGGGCTGGCCGCGCGGGCACCTGCTTGACGTCAGAGAGCGATCCTAGCCTTACCGGGCGCGACAGTCAAACATATGTTCCCATTAGGCCGGGCGCGGTGCGCTACTTGACACCGAACACTCGTTCGAGTACAACTGGTGTCAGGACCGAACATACGTTTGTAAGGCCGCAGACCTGAGCGGGAGGAGGACCGATGGTTGCGCTGAGGTGGGACGAGATGAGCCCGGACGACCTGGTGGAGCAGAGGGTCTCGCGACCTCACTTGTACGTGGGCGAGGAGCAGCCGCGGCCCTGGGGGCGCCGGCGTGGTGCTCCCGCCTACTGCCGCCAGCAGCGCCGGTGGAAGTTCGCCGTCCGCCGCGCCCTGGTCGTCGTGCTGATCGCCAGCTTGGGCGCGCTGGCGTGGAGCGTGGCACAGAAGCTGGTCGCCGTGGCCAGCACGGGCGCGGGGAGCGCGGCGGCCTGCACGACCTCCACGGCTTCGTGCCCGCGGGCGAAAGCGTACGTGGCCGCCCAGGGTGACACGGTTTGGTCGATCGCGGTCAGGTTCGCCCACGGCGGCGATCCCCGGCCCCTGGTCGACCAACTCGAGGACGAGATCGGCGGCGGCGTGCTTCAGCCCGGGCAACGGCTCGTCGTCCCGTGATTCCGGGCGCCCGGGCCGGCTTCGCCGGCTGGTGCGGGGACTACCCGTAAGGCCCGTTCGCGGGAGCGGCCCTGGGGCGGTCACTGCCGGGAGAGAGCGCGGCGGGCGGCGCCGCGGCCCCGGGGCACGGCGGGCTCGTGAGCGGAGGTCCTTGCCACGGCGTTGTATGGTCGGCGCTAGTGCGCTGTCCCCGTTGCTCCGGTGTAGAAGACCGCGTGATGGACTCGCGCACGGCAGAGGAGGGGGCGGCCATCCGGCGCCGGCGTGAGTGCTTGGCCTGCGGCCTGCGTTTTACCACCTACGAGCGCCTCGAGGAGGTGCCCTTCGTCGTTATCAAGCGTTCTGGGCACCGCGAGCCGTTCGAGCGTGCCAAGGTGGTCGCCGGCCTAAGGGCCGCCGGCAAGAACCGGCCCCTTTCGCCGGCGCTGCTGGAGCAAATCGCAGCTGAGGTCGAAGAGAGCTTGCGCCTGGAAGGCTCCGAAGTCACCAGCCAGCAGGTGGGCCTGGCCGTGCTGGACGCGCTGCGGGGCCGCGACCACGTCGCCTACCTCCGCTTTGCCAGCGTGTACAAGGGCTTTACTGACGCGGGAGACTTTCAGCGCGAGGCCGGCCTGCTGACCAAGGTCACCACGCCCAAAACGGGCCGTTCGGGAGGGCCACCGGCCTGACCCACCGGCCTACCCGCGGCGCCGCCCGCAGACCTTGCTCCGGTCGTGGCCGATTGTACTGGGCAGTAGGGGGGCGGCTAGCTTGTGGAGGAGAGCAACCGGCTTGGGCCACGGCCGTGGACGCATAAATGTCACTGGCGTAGGCGCACGTGCCGGTGGACCGTTCGGTAACGAAGTTCGGCTAATACAAAGGGGAGTTCGATGCGTATAGGCATGCTGACCGGTGGCGGTGACTGCCCAGGTTTGAACGCTGTCATAAGGGCCGTGGTAGGTAAAGGCGAGAGCCATTACGGCGACAATTTCCTAGGTTTCCGAGATGGTTGGCGAGGCGTGATCGAGGGGGCGACCACCCCTCTGGATTGGGGCCGCTGCCGGGACATCCTCACCATCGGCGGCACCATTCTCGGGACGAGCCGCACCAACCCGTACAAGGTCGACGGTGGCGTGGCCAAAGTCTTGGCTGCACTGAAAGCGCACGAGGTCGACGCCCTTGTCGCCATCGGTGGTGACGACACCCTTGGTGTCGCCAACAAACTGATGGCTGAGGGCGTTTCCGTGGTCGGGGTGCCCAAGACGATCGACAACGATTTGTCGGCCACGGAGGTGACTTTCGGGTTCCATACTGCGGTGCAGATAGCCACCGAAGCCATCGACCGGCTGCGCACCACGGCGGAGTCGCACGACCGCGTAATGGTCTGCGAGGTGATGGGCCGTCACGCCGGGTGGATCTCGATTTATGCCGGAATTGCCGGGGGAGCGGCCGACGTCCTCATCCCGGAGCAGCCTTTTGACGTGGGCGAGCTATGCGACCGGCTCAAGGCTCGCAGCGTGGGCCGGCGCCATGCGTGTGTGGTCGTGGTCGCCGAGGGCGCCACGCCCAAGGAGGGCTCGTTCAGCGTCGCCTCGGGCGAGCTCGACCAGTTCGGCCATGTCCGCCTGGGCGGTATCGGCACCCTGCTGGCCGAGGAGATCGAGCACCGGACGGGTTTCGAGACCAGGGCCACCGTCCTGGGCCACATCCAGCGGGGGGGCACGCCCACGGCCTTTGATCGCGTCCTCGCCACGCGCTTCGGGATCGCGGCCATAGACGCGGTGCACAACGGGGGCCTGGGCACGATGGTCGCGCTCCAGGCCGACAAGATCGTGCGGGTGCCGCTCAACGACGCCGTCTCGGAGCCCAAGCTGGTACCGGCCGAGTTCTACGAGGAAGTGGCCCGGCCCCTGTTCGGCTAGCCCCTGTTCGGCCCGCCCCGTACCGCGGCTCTGCCCGGATGCTCGCCGTTCAGAGCTGTGCCGCCGCGTCCGCCTGGGCCCGGGCCAGAAGCTCCGTCAGCGGCGCCATGAGCTCCGGCGTGGCCGCCAGCACGATGTCCCCCGGCAATCTAGCGAGCTGGCCCCCGGCCTCTTCGCAGATGACGCGGCCGGCGGCCCAATCCCAGTAGTGCAGGCCCGACTCGAAGTAGGCATCGAAGCGGCCATTGGCGACGAAGCAGAGGTCCAAGGCCGCCGAACCGATCCTGCGGATGTCCCGTATGGATGGCAGTACCCGGGCCAGCAGGGAGGCCTGGGCGACGCGACGCTCGGTCCGGTAGCTGAAGCCCGTGCCGACCAGGGCGGTCGCCAGCTGGCTGCGCCCGCTGGCGACGTGGCAGGCCACGTCGTTGCACCGGGCGCCCCGGCCTTGGGCTGCCGACCACGTCTCGTGGCGGGACGGGTCGACGACGACGCCGACCACCGGCTCACCGTCGTAGCAGGCGGCCAGAGAGACGCTGTAGGCGGGCACCTGAAAAAAGAAATTGGTCGTCCCGTCGAGCGGGTCGGCCACCCAGGAGACGTTCGTTGTCCCGTCGTGCGAGCTGCCCTCCTCGCTCAGGACCGAATCGCCGGGGCGGGCGCGCCGCAGCTCGGAGACTATGTACGCCTCGGAGGCCCGGTCCGCCTCGGACACCAGGTCGGTGGGGGAGCTCTTGGTGTTGACGTGTTCCAGGCGCACCGCCGAGTAGGTCAGCAGGAGCTCGGCTGCTCCCGTCGCCACCCGGAGGGCGACCTGTTGCAGTTCGTCGAGCAGGGCGGTAGGGACATCGGGGGCGGCCATCCCATTCCTTCTAGCGCGTCTCCGGGGCGGTGCGCAGGCCGGTGGCGGCAAAGCCGTAACCTTGGGCCCGTGAGCGGTGATGACGGCGGGCTGCCGGAGGACCCGGCCACTGGTCCCGCGTCGCTGAGGTGGGTGTTGCACGCCGACATGGACGCTTTTTTCGCCGCCGTCGAAGTCAAGGACGACCCGAAGCTGGTTGGCCGCCCGGTCGTGGTGGGCGGGACGGGCAACCGGAGCGTGGTGGCCTCGGCCGATTACCGGGCCCGCGGCTTCGGCGTCCGCTCGGCCATGCCCATAGCCCAGGCCCGCCGGCTGTGCCCCCACGCCGTCTTCGTGCCGCCTCGCTTCGAGGTTTACCAGCGGTACAGCGAAAGCTTCCACGGCATCGCTCGCAGCTTCACCCCTCTGGTGGAGGGCATCGGCTTGGACGAGGTCTTCCTCGATGTCGGCGGTTGCATCGCCCTTTTCGGGTCGCCGGGACAGATCGCCGTCGCCCTGAGGTCGCGGGTGGCCGATGAACTGGGCCTGTCCTGCTCGGTCGGGGCCGGTCCGAGCAAACTTGTCGCCAAGCTGGCTTCGAAGGCGGCCAAGCCCCGGGCCTCCACCCAGGGGCCGCGGCCGGGGAAGGGGACCCTGGTCGTCCCGGCGGCGGAGGTGCAGCCCTTCTTGTGGCCCATGCCGGTGGAAGCTCTGCCGGGGCTAGGGCAGGCCAGCGCCGAACGTCTGCACAAACTGGGCGTCAACACCGTCGGCGAGCTGGCGGCATTGCCGGTCGGCTCCGTAGTCGCCGCTCTCGGCCAGGCCGCCGGGCAGATGTTGCACTCGCTTGCCCGGGGCCGGGACCTGCGGCCGGTCGTCCCTGGCCGGCCCGTCAAGTCCATCGGCCACGAAGAGACGTACCCGGCGGACATCGTCGACCGCCAGGAGCTCGACCGCCGCCTGGTGCTGATGGCGGACAAGGTCGCCGGCCACGTGCGAGAGCAGGGCCTGGTAGCCCGGAGCCTGGTGATCAAGGTCCGCTACGGCGATTTCAGGACACTGACCCGCAGCCACACCTTCCCCGCCCCCCAGGCGACCGGCCCGAGCTTCTGGACGGCGGCGCGGGCGCTACTGGACGGGCTGGAGCTGAAAGAGGGGGTGCGGCTCCTGGGCGTCAGCGCCTCCGGGCTCCTGCCCGCCGGGTCCTCCCCGGCTCAGCAGCTGCAGCTGCCGCTCAGCCCGGGGCCGGCAGAGACGCCCGCAGGCGCAAGACGGGCGGGCACCAGCTCGTTGGCGCCGCGGCCTGGCGTGGAGGCACCGGGACCCGGCGTGGCGCCGGCGTGGGCCAAGGCCAGCCAGGCCGTAGACGCGGTGCGCGCCCGGTTCGGAGCCGGGGCGCTAAGACCGGGCACGTCGCTGGTCGAGGCCGGCCCGGCCGGCGGCCGCGAGCCGGACGAGCGGCCCTAGCGGGCCCGGCCCGTGCCCGGCCCGTGCCCGGCCGCGCTGGCGCACGACGGTCCCACGTCGGGGGCCGAGGCGTGGCAGATCGAGTACTGTGGGTGGCGCGGTGCGGACCGTCCGGTCCGGGCCCAGCCGGGAAGCAGATGACGTTCGTCGCTATGGTCCCCACCGAAGCCTTCAAACCCCTCGCTGTAGCATCTCCGGGCGACCAGGACCTGACCGTCGCCGACGTGGTCCACGAC
>JBEKNX010000179.1:0-9032 GCA_049522375.1 Acidimicrobiales bacterium
GTCGCGGCTGCCGCCCTGGCCGAGCTCGTAGGTGATCGTCGGCGCGGAAACTCCCACCACCGGGGCCGAAGAGGGCGGCACGCCGAAGGTGAGGTCGTCGATGACGGCATCTCCGCCGATGTGGTCACTGCGGTAGATAGCGACGTAGGCGATCTCCCCCGTCCCCCCGGTCGAGTAGGTGAGCAGCGTTTGCGCCCCGACGCTCGAGGTCACCGCCGTGTCACTGCCCAGTAGGTCGCGGTTGGCGTCATAGGCATCGAGCTCGACGTGGACACTGGCGTCGTTGAGGTCGCCGATGTACACCGAGACCGAGTCGGCCAGGCTGGAGAAGGCGGCGAAGGTGCCGGCGCTCGCGAACTCACCGGGCGCGGGCAACTCGCCCGCGTTGGTACCGCTGTGGGCGCCCGAGGCGACCACCAGGGGAGGCCCACCGCTGTCGGACGATGCGACCCCGTTGGCGGGCGTCCCCAAGTTGAAGCCGGCCGCCGTCGCGTACTCGAAGGTGATGCCGCTGTACTGGTTGGTGATCTCCGTGCCGACCGGGTAGGCCTCGAAGTCGACGGTGGTGATGACGTCGCCGGTCGCCCCTGCCGCCCCCACCCACCCCAGGCTGGTGGGGCTACCGGCGGCCAGGGCGGTCACCAGCACGACAGCCAACAGGACTCGACCTCTAGACATGGGCCCCTCCCGGCGTGCAAAACGACCGTCCGGTGCCTGAGCCCTTCGGGTCCGTTGACCTAAAGGGGAAGGGTACGGGTTACCTTTAGGGACCGAAAGTGGTGAATACCCTACGCAACGGGATGGTCTTCCTGACGGTCCAGGGCCCGCCCCAGCTGGGCCCGCGACGTTATACGCAGCTTCCGGTAGGCGCGCGCCAGGTTGGCTTCGACGGTCTTGACGGTTACGAACGAACGCTGAGCGATGGCGCGATTGGTCAGTCCCTCGACCGCCAGCCGGGCGATGGCTTCCTCCGTCGCCGTCAGCCCGGCCGGGGCTTGCCGGCCGATGACCCGTCTGAGCTCGACCTGGCTCCGCTCCGCCCAGATCGGCGCGCCGATCGAGCTGAAGGCGTCGAACGCTTCCTGCAGGAGCTCGCGAGCCAGGCGTTTCTGTTTCCGCCGGCGTTGGAGGCACCCGAGCTCGAGCAGTGACCGGGCCCGCTCGAAGGGCAGTTCGAGCTGTTCGTGCCGGCGCAGCGCGTCCTCCAGCGCCGCCAGCGCGCCGTCGGTGTCACCGAGAGCCGCCGACAACAGCCCGCGGCAACGCGCCGCCAGGGCCAGCGCCCAGGTCCGGCCCACGGCCCGGGCCTGGCGCTCGAAGCCGTCCAGCAGCTCCCGGGCCCGGTCGAGCCGCCCCAGCTTGATCAAGGCCTCGATGTGGTCGGGCAGGAAAACGCCCAGCACGGGGTCAGCCGAGCTCATGTCCCCCAGAAGGCCGCTCAGGGGCGCCAGAACGGCATCGACGGCGGCGTTGTGGCCGAGGGAAAGCTCGAGGAGCCCGAGCGCCCACGACGACCAGATCGAGCCCGTGTGCCACCCCATCTGGTCGAAGAGGGCGGAGGCCTGTTCGGCATCGGTGCGCACGGCGATTTCGTCGCCGGCGTAAGCGCCCGCCAGCGCGCCGGCGGCGTACGCCAGGGCGTTGGCTATGCGGTCCTCGAGCTGTGCCGCCGTACGGCGCGACTCGATGGCCAAAGCCTGCGCACCGGCCACGTCGCCCCTCCACAGGCATGCCCACACCAGGTAGAAGTACAAGAGCGGGACGTCGCTTTCCCGCCCTTGCTCGGTGGCGTCGGCCCGCTGCTGTTGGAGGATTTGCAGCGCTTCGCTGGGCCGGTCGGTCCACAGTTTGATCAGTCCGGCAACCGTGCGCGGGCGCATGATGATCGGTGCGGGGAAGAGCGGGTCCTCCAGCTCCAAGGCCCGGGCCAGGTCCGGGCTGGACAGGCCACGGCCGCACAGGAAGCGGATCATGGTCCGTACCGCCAGTGCCTGAGCCTCCACCGCGTCCAGGCCGAAGGTCTCGGCGTCGGCCAGGGCGGCGTCGGCATGCGGTAGGGCTCCGGCAAAGTCGCCCAGGCTGGTGCGGTAAAACACCAGGTCCAGGTGGAGCGCGGCCCGGAGCCACAACTCGTCGCCGGCCGCCTCCACCGCCTCGGAGGCCAGCTCGACTGCCTCCCCGAAACCGGCCCGCCGGCTGCGTAAATGGGCCAGGAGCCGCAAGGCCGAGGCGCGCAGCGGGCCTCCCGGAGCCATGCCCAGGGCCTCTTCGAGCATCTCCTGCGCTCGCCTGAGGTCGCCCGCTTCGAAGTACAGGCCGGCTCCGGTGACCAGGCGCTCGGCCCGTCCCGGGCCGTCAGCAGGTGGCGCCAGCTGCAGTGCCAGCTCGATCAGCTCGGCCGCCGCCGTCGGCGACCCGCGGGCCTGGGCCAGTTTGGCCGCCGCGTCGAGTAGCGCGGCGATCTCCAGGTCCGGCCCTTCGGAGCCCAGAGCCAGGTGCCGGGCACGCTCTTCGGGGTCGTCGATGCGACCGGCGAGCATCCGGTGGACGGCGCGCCGGCGCCGGGCGGGGGCCGGTTCGTAGACGGCCGCGGCCAGAAGGGGGTGGGTGAAACGGATACGGCCGTCGCGTTCGAGGACCACCAGCCCGGCTTGCTCGGCTGGTCCGAGGGCACGGGCGTCTACCAGCCCGGTCCGAGGGTTGCTGAGGCACGACGCCGCCAATAGGGCGTCCTGGGTGCGCGATGGGAGGCGGTTGACCCGGGCGTCGATGAGGTCGCGCAGCTCCCCTGGCACCGGCACGGCCCCCGACGCCGGGATCTCGCCGAGACGGACGACCTCCCGGGCGATCTCTATGGCGTAGAAAGGGTTGCCCCCGCTGGCTTGTGCCACCTTGGCGGTTGCCCTCGGTGCCAAGTCGCTCTGGAACCGGCTACGCAGGATCTCCTTGGTAGTGGCTTGGTCCAGAGGCACCAGTGTGACCTCGGCCCGCCGGTCGGCCGCCACGGCCCCGACGACCGTCTTGGGCAAGCCGTCCTCGTCCCGCAAGGTGGCGAGGAGGCGGACGCCATCGTCGTCAAGGCGCCTGAGGGCGAAACCGAGAGCGCTCGCCGTGGCGCGGTCGAGCCATTGGGCGTCGTCGATAGCGACCAGGACATGGTCCCGGGAGCTCATTTCCCGCAGGGCTGACAAAACCCCCGTCGACACGGTGCGAGCGTCGATGGCGCTCTCCCCGGCCTCGCTGCGCAGCAGAGCCACCTCGAGAGCGTGGCGCTGCACGGCCGGCAGCCGGTCCAGGGTCTCGCCCTGCACGGCAGCGAACAGGTCGGCCAGCCCGCTGAAGGACAAGGACACCTCGGCCCCCGTCGGACGTGCGGCGAGAACGGCCCATCCCCGCTCCCGGGCCATCCTCAGGCCTTGGCGCCAGAGAGCTGTCTTCCCCATCCCCGCCGGCCCCTTGAGCGCCAGGGCCGCCAGCCCGGTCGTGGCCGGGTCGACGAACCTGGCTAGTTCGGCCAGCTCCACCCGGCGGCCGACAACCTCTAGCGGCTCGTCCACAAGCTGAAGTTTGGCACGGCCGCGCTCTTCGTGCAGTCGTCCCGGTACTGTCCGCGGTAACGGGAAAGGCCGCGGTAACGGGAAAGGCCGCGGTAACGGGAAAGGCCGCGGCCGAGCCGGTAGGTCCTTCGGCCGCTCAGGTGGTGTGGACGACGAGCAGGTGACAGGGGCAATGGTGGGCCACCCGGTTGGGCACCGAGCCGGTCAGGAACCGTCGGGCCCCCATCATGCCCCGGTTGCCGACCACGATGAGGTCGGCGTTCTCGTACTCGGCGATCTTGACCAGCGCGTCAGCCGGGTCCCCCTCGGCAATGTGGGTGACGGCGTCGAGGCCAGCGGCTCGCGCCGTCTGCGCCGCCTCCTCGCAGACGCGGCGAGCGTCGCTTTCCATGACCTCCCGGTCCGGGACGGGGAAGTCCGCCCCGATGCCAGCCATCGCTGTCGTCGCCTTGTAGGCGTTGACGATGTGCACCATGGCGCCTGTCGCCTTGGCGAGCGCGACAGCGTGGTCCACGGCTACGCCCGCCGTCGGAGAGCCGTCGGTCCCGACCACGATCTTCTTGTACATCCGTTTACCCCCTCTTTGGCCCCTGACCCCGGGGCTGGACGCCCTCCGATGACGGGCGATTGTAGGACATCGGGGCTCTTCATGAGCGGGGCAACAATGGCTTCACTTTGCTGGTAGGGACCGTGAACGAGATGGAGGTGGGCGCGTACCCGGGCGCATTGGCGTGGGCGGCGTGGGAGCCAGGCGCCAATGACACCGTGACGGTGCCACTTGCGCCCGTGAGCAGGTGCTTGCCGTCGACCGAGATGACGGCGCCGGGGACGGGGTCGCCGGCGTCGGTCAGAGTCAGGACGACCGGCGGCCCCTTGGTGAGCAGATGGAACTGTGCCAGGCTCTCCTTCAGGGCGAACAGGGCACGGACGTGGGTGTACATGAAGCCTTGTTCAGTGCCGACCTCGGTGTCGACGAACAGGTCGAGCGGTCCCGCCGAGCCGTTGCCGTCGACCTGGGAACTCGGGAGCACCCCGTTGCTATTGGCCGGCAGGGTGAGCGTCTGGACGGGTTCGAAGGCGCTCACCGCCTCGTTGGAACGGGTGACGAAGAGGTAGTTGGACCGGTCCGCCCACCAGGCGACCCACAGCCGCCCACCGGGCGCGGCAAAGACGTTGGCCGTGTTGGCCCCGCCCAAGCCTCCCCCGGGGAGCGGCCCCTGGACGACCGTGCGGGTCGGGCCGAGGTAGCGCGTGAGCTTCACGGTCTCGGCGGTGGCGTTGGCCCAGGCGACATAGACGCCAGAGGCCCCGATGCGCGCCGACACGCCCGAGCTCTGGGGGCTGTCGGACGGGCTCTGCAGGTAAAGTGCCGGCCCCGGAGCCGGCAGCAGCCGCTTGACATAGGTACCACCCTGGCCCGAGATGGTGGTCCCCGCCACCACCACCGCCCCGGTCTTCTGGTCGGTGGCGAGCTCCGCGTAGCCCATGTCGGGGTAAATGGACGAGGCCGTCGCGCCGCTGGTTAAGCCGGTGTGGTAGAAACCCGGCCACGCGGTTATCACTTCACCGGTTTTGGTAAGGGTGGCACCGATGGAGGGAGCCTCGTCGGCGAAGAGGCCGCCCCAGGAGTCCTTGGGCGTCAGTGCCCAGGGGGCGCCGGCGGCCGGCGCGGTAAAGGTGTTGATGCCGTTGTAAGGCGAACGGCCAAGTGATCCGGCGGCAAAAAGTTGCAGCGTGTTGTTGGGCAACGCCAGCAGGGCGAGCCCACCTTCGCCAGACCAGCCCGTCACAACCGTCTTCGTGCCCAGGATCTTGCCCGCGAACGAAATGCGGGTGTCGAATATCGAGGTGTTGGCCTGGCCCCGGTTCCAGACCACGTTGAGTGTCCCACCGGCGGTGCGGGCCAGGCCCAGTTGGACGCCCGCCGCCGTCGAGTCGTTGGTCACGCCGCTGATCCTCACCCACGGGGTGGGGGCAGGCGGCACACTGGAAGCCTTCGCTGCCGGTGTGCCCGCAAAACTGAGCGTGGCTGCGCTGAGCAACGCGCACCCGCCCAGAGCGCCACTCGACAAAAGTCCCCGCACCCCGTCACCTCCGCGTTCGGTTGTCAATGCGCGCCGCGCGCTCGACCAGAGTCGCACAATAAGAAGCGTTGCACAATGGCCAGAAGGGCGGAGGCGTCCCGTTGCCAGGCGGCCGGGAGCCACGCCGGCATTATGCGACGAGCGGCTGTCAAACACGAGGGCCCCGGCCCCTTCCTCTTCGCTATAGTGTCCGCACCACGCAACTGGCCGGCGACGGCTTATACCGGCGACGGCTGATAAGGGACCGCATGCCTCAGAGAACTGGCGTTACGAACTTCCCGGAGGATTTCTCCGGTGAGAAGGCGATAGCCCACGCCGCCAATGTGGCCCGGGCCGCCAAGCATGCCGGGCGCATTTCCATCCGCTGACCGGCGGAGGGGGGCAGGAGGCCTCACATGAGCGCGGCGCCCATAGCCACCCACACTTTCGCTTGCTTCACCACGGCCGCCCCGGACCAGGTGTGGGCGGCGCTGACGGGAGCGGGCGGGACCGCGGGCTACCTGTACGGGTTGGTCGCCCGCTCATCGTGGCTACCGGGCGACGACATCCACTTCCAGACCGTCACTTGCCCTGCGGTCATGCCTTCGCTGACGGGCCGGGTGCTTCACGTCCAGCCCCCTTGCCGGCTTTCCTACCTCCTGCAGACCGGCCCCGAGGACCCGCCGGTCTACCTCACCTGGCAGGTCCGCTCCTGCCCTGGCGGCTCCACGGTGCAACTTCGGGTCGACGAGACCGAAGGCGCGGACAGCGACGAGGAAGCCGAGAACATCTGGTTACCTGTCCTTGCCGCGCTACAGGCCTTACTGCCCCGGGACGAGCCCTTGTTGCCGGAAAGTTCGCCCGAGGGATAGAGGCTGGCATCGGCCAGGCGCGGTTGAGGTGGCACCAACAACCGCCGGCTGGCCGCGCCCCGAGCACTCAAGATCGGCGGCGCGCCCCCGCCCCGGTCCTTTAGGATCGTACCGGGCTGTGGGGGACACCCCCGAAAGGAGCTGGACGACCGTGGGCGTGCTGGACGAGCTGAACGACGACGTGGCCCAGGAACTCTTGACCTCCAGGGAGCTGGCCCGCTTGGCCTACACGTGGAGCGACGGGACACCCAGAGTCGTACCCATCTGCTTCCACTGGACGGGCACACAGGTGGTGGTGGCTTCCCCGGCTAAAGCGCCTAAGGTCAAGCAGATCGAGGCCCGGCCCGACGTGGCCGTTACGATCGACGGCTCGTCGTGGCCGTTCCACGCCCTGATCATCCGCGGTACCGCCAAGGTGGACCGTTCGCCGGAGGTGGTGCCCGAGTACGTCCTCGCCGTCGAACGCTACTTCGGGCCGGAGCAGGGCCGGGCCTGGGTGGCTCAGCTGGAGCCCCGGCGACTGGAATGGGCCAAGATCGCCATCACCCCGACAAAAGCCACGGTCTTGGACTTCGAAACGAGGTTCCCCAGCGCCATCACCGCCTGAATAGGTCGGCGAGCACCCTCGTCCCGGGCTGTAGGCACAAGCCCGGGGGCAGACATTCGGCCCCGCCCTCCTAAAGTCGGTCTGGTGCCGCCTGGACCAGCAGAGGACCGGCTCGGCGTGACCGACGGGCTCATCTTGCGCTCCGCCAGAGGGCGGGTCGCGTTGGCGGCCACGGTGGCGGCCAGCGCCATGGCCAGCCTCGACGCCACCGTGGTCAACGTGGCCCTGCCTCGTATCGGCCGGGACTTGCACGCCGGCGTCAGCTCCCTACAGTGGGCGCTCACCGCCTACCTACTGGCGCTGAGCTCGTTCATCCTGCTCGGTGGCGCCCTCGGGGACCGCCTCGGCCGCCGCAAGGTGTTCGTGGCTGGGACGGTGTGGTTCGCGGCGTCGTCCGCTCTGTGCGGCGAGGCTCGCGACATCGGGGCCCTCATCGCCGCCCGGGCGCTGCAGGGGGTCGGCGCCGCGCTGCTCACACCGGGCAGCCTCGCCATCTTGCAGGCCAGCTTCCGCCAATCGGACCGGGCGGCGGCCGTCGGGGCGTGGTCGGGGCTCGGAGCGGTGGCTGGGGCTATTGGGCCGTTCGCCGGGGGCGGCCTGGTCGATGGGCCGGGATGGCGGTGGGTCTTCTTTATCAACGTGCCGGTGGCTGTGGTGGCGGTGGCCTGTTCGCTGGCCGTGCCCGAGTCCAAGGACCCGCACGCCGGCTCTCGGCTCGACGTCCGGGGCTCGGTGCTGGCGGTGATCAGCCTCGCCGCGGCGACCTGGGCGCTCACCGAAGCCGGGCCGCTCGGCTGGGCCAACCGGGCCGTCGAGGCGATGGGCGCGGCGGCCCTGGTCGCCGGTACCGCCTTCGTCCGGCACGTGCGGCACGCGGAGGGGCCCCTGGTGCCGCCGGCGCTGTTCCGCAACCGCACGTTCAGCGTCGTAAACGGCGCCACTTTTCTGCTGTACGGAGCCCTCGGCCTCACGTTTTTCCTGGTCTCCTACGAGCTTCAGGTCGTGGCCCGGTGGTCGGCGCTGGAAGCGGGCCTGGCGCTCCTCCCGGCCACCGTCCTCATGCTCGTGCTTTCCGTTCCCTCAGGCTCGCTCGGCCAGCGGATAGGCCCGCGGGCGCAGCTGACCGTCGGGCCCGTGCTCACGGGTGCCGGGCTGCTCCTCCTCGCCCGGATCGGCCCTCACACGTCCTGGGCCACCGATGTGCTGCCGGGCGCCGTCGTCTTCGGGACGGGGCTGGTGACTTTCGTTGCCCCGCTCACAGCAACGGTCATGGCGGCCGCCGACCCCGACCACGTAAGCGTGGCTTCAGCCGTGAACAACGCCGTGGCTCGGGCCGCCAGCCTCTTCGCCCTGGCCGCCATCCCCGTCCTCTCCGGTCTGTCCGCCGCGCTCGGCCAGGCCGAGGTCACCCACTCCTTCCGTGTGGCCCTCGTCATAGCGGCCGCCATGGCCGCCAGCGCCGCGCCGCTGGCCTTCATAGGCCTCACGTCGCGGCCCCGGGCATCACACCCGGCCCGGCCCGTCCACGACGCCGGGGCTGGACCGCCCGTGCGAGGCGGACGGCACCGCTGAACCAAAAGACGGCTAGATGCCGACCTCGTTGAGGGCCAAACTGCTCCATGGCGTAAACCTTCGCCTTGGGAAGCGCGTGCACAACTTCGGCCTCCGACACCTTCGTGCCCTTCTAACCGCCAGCACTCACTTTGGGGTGGTGCGTGAGTCGGACATTTGCCGTTTGGTCGCCGATAACCCCAGCCCGTCGCTGACCAAGAGGTCCGTACCTGCGGCGCAGGTACGGACCGCCCCGGCCGCCGGGCCGGGCCCCGGGAGCTCGGGAGCTCGGTGGACCGGTGGGCAAGGTGGCGCACCAGGGCCCTGGGCCCTCTCACCGCCATCTCGTCAGGGTAATCGGGCCGGCTCGTCAGGGTAATCG
>JBEKNX010000180.1:0-9028 GCA_049522375.1 Acidimicrobiales bacterium
CCAATCCATCGGCGCCCCCGCCCGGCTGCAGTTTTCACCCCCGCTGCCCGATGGCCGAGGCCCAGTGTTCCGAAAACGACCCGCCACCGGTCCCGGTTGGCAACGGTCAGGTTGCCCGCTGCCTGTTCGCCCTTCGCTCCGGAGATGGCCGGCGGCAGGGCGAAGAAAGCGCACGTTCGGCTTAGGCCGCTCGGGGCCTGACCTTACAAGGAGGACAAATCATGGCCGCCAATTCCAGGGACCCCATCGCCGCCACGGCCGCCGACGACGCGTTCGTCGCTGATTGGCAGGGTTGGCGCTCTCGGCGGCTGGCGGCCTTGACGGCCCCCGATGGGCCGCCGACCCTGGTCGCCACTTACTGGCTGACGGGCAGCGACGTCGTCCCCGGCGTGGGCGGGGTCTGGAGCGAAAATGACTCCGGCGTCGAGCTCTCGCTGCCCCTAGGGGCTGACGTACTGGTCGACGGCCAGCGCCAGGGGGGCCGCTTCGTCGCCTTAAGCTCCGGCGAGCTCGTGGGGCGACGACTCGTGTTCCCTTCCCTGACGGCTCAGGTAACGACGCGCCAAGGGCGCCGAGGCGTGCGCCTGTTTGACCACAGCCGGGCGGGCCGGCTCCAGGCCCTGGACGCCTACCCGCCCGACCCATCCTTCGTGCTGGAAGGCAGTTACGAAGCGTTGCCGAGGAGCTCCAGCGTCAGTTACATCTATGCTCTCGAGTCCTCACCGCGGGCGGTCGAGGTGCCCGGCGTCGTGCACTTCTCCCTCGGCGGTTCGGATCATGCCGTGACGCCTCTGCTCGATGAGGGTTCGCTGCTCCTGGTTTTCGCCGACCGCACGACCGGGACCGGCACACGGCCTCCCAGCCGGTTCTTGCTCATTGAGCCTCCGGGGGAAGGGCTCGGTCACCCCGGCCCCGTCGTGCTCGACTTCAACCGCGCGTTCCTTCCCCCGTGCGCCTTTTCAGACGAGTTCAATTGTCCCCTGCCCCCGGCCCATCACCGCCTGAGTGCGGACGTAACGGCCGGAGAAACCTGGGCCCGGTTCGCCGATGAGGACCTGCCCCGTGCTCGCCGCCCGTTGGGTTAGGAGACGAACGTTCCCGTGAGGTGCCAAGAGCCGGTGAACCCGTTGAAGGGACCCCCTGAGATCAGGCTCGACCATGTCAAAACGTAAACGTGGGTCTGCGAGTTATAGGACCCGGCAACCGGCCCCTCCTGGCTGAAACTGAGGTTGTTCCACTCAGCCGTGAAACCCTTGACTTGGCCGCTGAGCCGGCCTCCGCTGACCGAGATCACCGGGGCAGTGCCTTTGGTGGCGAGGCCGAAGTTGATCCCGGCGAAATCGGTCGGTCGGATGATGCGCCCCGCCAGCGAATTGCCATGATGGTCGAAGGCAGGGGTGGGGGCCGGCTGGAGCGCTCCGGTGCGCAGTCCACCGTCGGTGCCGGCAAGGATCAACGTATAGGTCTTGTTGGCGTCCGCCGAGTACGGGTTCTTGAAGTACTTACCGCCGCCGGGGTAGACCTGCAGATTATCATGTTGTTCCGCCAAGGCCTTCGCCGCGCGGCTCCCAAGCCATGTCGAGAAATATACATTGGCCATTGCCGCTACTGCGGCTACGCCAGCTGTGAGCTGGCCTCGACCCCGACGTTGACGTGCGGCCCCTGGCCGTCCGCGGCTAATGCGGGGATCCAACGACGCAACGCGGGATGCCTGCGCAACTTGACCTGCAAACGCTGTTCGAGATGGTCCCCGATGAGAACCGTGCACAGTGTCGAGGGCCCTACGAAGTACAATGCGCAGCTCGGTCTTATCGCCACCCTCCAAGAAGCGGAGGACCTCCGTACGCTCGGGTCAGTTCACGCCCGGAGTGGTGCGTCGTCATAGAAGATGACCGCCTCTTCGGCCGCAGCAAGGGCCTCGGGCCACCGGCCGTGTGCGCCCAGGCACTTGGACTCAGCGGACAGCGAGGCGGCCAGCTGGTCGTAAAGTCCCATCGGGCGGTGATCCTCAACACCAGCCGATGTACGGGTAATTCAGCCAAGCTACGCCAGGTTGATCGAGCCTCTTGGGCAGCCCGCAGGGCGTCCTCTGGGCGCCCGTGCTCGGTGAGGAGAGCGGACAATGCGCTTAGCATGGCGGCCAGGCCGTGATCGTCATGGTGGCCTGTGGCGTCCTCGGCCTGGTGGTCCCGACCGTTCCCCGCTCGGCGACCTGAGCCTCGCCGTTCGGGTCCCGTCAGGCTGAAAGGTCCAATAACCACCTAGCCCGGCGCGGTGGGGTTATTGCCCAGGCGCCCAAAGCCTTTCGAGCACTGCCGGCAGCATCGGGTAGCCGATGTGGAAGCCCTGGGCCTCGTCGCAACCGGAGGCGGTGAGGACCGCTAGTTGCTCTTCGGTCTCGACACCCTTACCGAGCGTCCTGACGCAGAGGGAATGGGCCAGCTCGACGGTGGAACGGACCAGTAGGACTTCCCCAGCGAAGCAGCGGTCGATCGCCAAGCTGTCCGGTTGGAGGTGCTGGAGGCGGCCCAGGCCCGAGTAGCCCATCGGGTAGTTGTCGACGGCGAGGCGCACGCCAAGACGGCCCAGGTCGGCGCGGACGTTGTCCGCAGCCTTCCCGCTGGCGAGCTCGGTGACCTCGAGGCAGAGACGGGCGGGGTTGACGCCGTGGCGCCCCAAGGTGGCGCCGACACGCTCGGCCAGGCAGGGGTCAGCGAGCTCGCTGACCGAGATGTTGACGGCCAACGTGAAGCCCTCCGGCAGCGTGGTCGTGCCTTCCCAGTCGGCTAGAAGAGAGCAGGCCTGGTCAAGGACGAAGTCGTCGATGGCGCCTATGGAACCGCGCTTTTCAGCCCCGTCGAGGAAGTCCGCCGGCACCATCACGCCGCGCTCGGGGTGCGCCCAACGTACAAGCGCCTCGGCGCCACAAAGGCGTTTGGTCTCCACGGAAATGCGCGGCTGGTACAGAAGGAACAGCTCACGCGTTGCGACGGCCTGCGCGATGGCGTCATCCAAGCGCTCGAAATCAGGGCCCCAATAGTCATAATCCCTGCGGCGCTGCATCCTGGCACTCCTTTAAGCGCTCGGCCAAGGTGCGTGCCGCCGGAGGCGAGGCGCCAAGCAGCCTTGTCTGCTGATGATCTGGTCGTCTCGTTTGCGGTAGCACTTGAGCGGGGCCACGAGGTTCAAAAAGTCCGGCCTGGCCGTGCTCGGGGGGTTCCTGATCGTGTTGACCGTTTGCTTTGGCGGGGGCGCACTGGCGGTGCCCTCGGCCGCCTCGGTCGCCGTGATGGTCGTCCTCTCTGCCGGCTCTGGCGCCGGGGCGGTATGGGCCCTTCGGGCATCCCTGCCGTACGTCCCGCCCGCGGCGACGCTCAATACGCGGCACCGGCACCCGGCGCGCCCGCGTGCCGTGGCACATGACCGAGAGGACCGGGGTGGTGAGGCATCCAACCGCCTGTCACCCCGGCTCGTCGCTGAGCGCACAGCCGAGAGCTCCCGCTGGACGGGTGAGAGGACGAGTGAAGCGCTGGGCGCGACAAGAGCCGAGCCTTTTGCTCACCCCGGAGGCTCGGCCCCGTCGTCCTCGCTGAAGGACTCTATGCTCGACGGTACTCCTCGCTCAGTAACGTACAACGCTCTTTCAACTTACATGCGCCTTCTTCCTGCAAACTGGGTGCTTGCAGCGTTCAGTCACCGCCCTAAGTGGAGGGGCGAGCGAAGCGCCGGCATCGCTCTTGGTCGTGAAGGTGCCGGGGCTACGTGGGTCGTGCCGCCGCGCTTGTAGCGAGCTTGGTACCGGCCCGAGGGGAGCCTGCGAGCGCTCCCGAAATGGCGGCGATGGGCACTCGGCATGCCAAAACCGCAGCACGAGAAGTGGCACGAATGTGGCACGCCGGGCGGCTGGAGAGGTCGATATTAGGCGCCTACCCAGAAGTACGAGGCTCTGACAAGGACTTTTTGGTGCACCCCCAACCAGTGCGGATTGGAACCAACTGGAGGAGTGGCTTCGAGGGGTCGAGGAGCTACGCCGCGTGGTCGAAGAAGCGGCAGCAGTGGACGAAAGCCCTGGTCGCCGCCGCGCACGCCCCTCAGATACCTCTCCCTCTGTTGATCGGAAGAGTGACGGACGCGGCGCGAGAAGGCGATGACCGTGACGCGGACTACCCACCAGTCGTTATGCCAGCTCGGTCCGGCGCAGGAGCTCGCGGTCGATGCTCCTGAGCCCATCAAGGAGCAACTGCGGTCGGGCGAGATTAGTGAAAAGGAGGCGGGGCGGCGCATCCTCAAGGCAGAACGTCGGGCCAAGACGATGGCGGCGGCGGCCATTGCCGCCGAGCCGCCCGAGCCGCCTATCGGCACCTTCCGGACCATCGTCATCGACCCGCCGTGGCGTTACGACAACGTCACGACGCGGGGAGCGGCCGAGGACCACTACCAGACGATGGGCCTGGACGAGTTGGCGAGACTGGAGGTACCAGCCGGGGAAAACGCCCACCTCTACCTGTGGACAACCAACAGTTTTCTCCGCGAGGGCTTCGGCCTCCTCGACGCTTGGGGGTTCGCCTACAAGACGTGCCTGACATGGGTGAAGCCGCAGATGGGTCTCGGCAACTGGTTCCGCTCCGCCACCGAGCACGTCCTGTTCGGCATCCGCGGCGACCTGCCGACGCTCCGCAACGACGTGAAGAAGTGGTTCGAGGCGCCGAACGAGAGCCACTCCAAGAAGCCCGAGCTGTTCTACGGACTGGTGGAGGGTAGCTCGCCCGGGCCCTACCTGGATATGTTCGCCCGCTCGCCGCGGGACGGCTGGTCCGCATGGGGGAACGAGGTGTGAGCGTCGGCGACCGATGGGCCAAGGGCTACGAGCCGCGCTTCGACATCGACAGCAAGCTCGGCCCGGCGGGCGAGAAGAAGGTCGCGTCGCTCATCGAGGAAATTGACCGTTGCCGCCGCAAGGCACGACGGTGAGGAACGCCACAAGCACCGAGGTCGAACGGCTCGAGGGGCGCAGTCTCTCCATCGTTGGCGAGGAGGCTTCGGCGTGAGTCGCATCGTCAGCGTCGACCTTGACAATCCGGATCCCCGCGATGTGGAGCGGCTCTGGAACGAGATCAACCGCCTTCACAAGGTTCGGGGGATCGACCCCGAGCTGCGTGAGGGCATCCTGCGCCAACTCTCCGAGGCTGTGAGCGAGGCCCGGCTCGGCGAGGTGGAGGCGTCCACCATCCGGGCCGAGCTTGACCGCGATTACCCCTCGGCGGTGCTCAGCAGCCACTGGCGACAGATCATCAGAGACAGGCCCGCCCTCGGCGCCTTCCCTCGTCGGAAGCTGCCTCATGTCCCCACCCCCGAAGAGTGGCTGCGCGAGGACCCGTCTCGGTTGGCGGGCGTCGTTGCCGAGATGCGGCATTTCGGAATAAATTTCTCAGCGATCGTCCAGGCTGCTGTTCACCTGGCGGACTGCGCCGGGATCGACACAAGGAAAGCTGACCAGACAATCGCTAAAGCCGTCTGGGAGCTTCGAGGAGGGGTCCGTAGTGTCGGTTAGCCGCGTCGAGCGCCTCCTCGTCGAGGCCAGCGTCAGTCCCACGCCTAACCATCGGGCAAACCAGGCCGCGGCAGCGCTGGCACGAGAAATCGCCCCCATCGACTGGGCGACATTCTGGGAGGTCGACGTTCCGGAAGAAGACTGGGTCATCGAGCCCATCGTCCCGGCGCACCGACAGGTGGCGATCTACAGCCCGGCGAAGACCGGCAAGAGCCTCCTGGCGCTGGACATGGCATCGGGCCGTGCTACTGGGCGCCCCGTACTAGGAGGCTTGGGCAAGCCGCCCCTATCGGTCGTCTACATGGACTTCGAGATGACCGAGGACGACGTGCGCGAACGATTGGTCGACCTGGGCTACGGGCCCGACGACGACCTCTCTCGACTCGCTTACTACCAATTGCCTTCCCTGCCTCCGCTGGACAGCGAAAGGGGCGGTTAGGTGCTCGAGGAGATCGTGCTTCGCCACGACGCACACATGCTGGTCCTTGACACCATGGCCCGCGTCGTCAATGGCGACGAGAACGACGCCGACACCTACCGCGGCTTCTACGCCCACTCTGGCGTTCGCCTAAAACGCCTCGGTGTTGCTCTCCTGCGACTCGACCACGCCGGCAAGGACCCCGGCAGGGGTCAACGTGGTTCAAGTGGGAAGAACGACGACGTCGACGTGGTCTTCCGTCTCGACCACGCCGAGGACCAAGTAGTCCTCAGCTGGACACACTCTCGGGTCTCGTGGGTGGGGGACACGTTCCCGACACCGCCCATGACCACCCCCTACCAGACAACGAGCCACGCGCCGACGACTTCGAGGAGTGGGTCGACGACAGCCAACTTGACGACTTCGACCGGTTAGGCCATGAACTCGGTGGCCGCGTCGAGAGCGGCCAGTTCGATGGTCGGGACGATGACGCTCCTCCACCAGAACATGAGGACCGCGAGCGATGACCCGCCAACCGGCTACCGCTGAAGACTGTGCGAACTGTGGCGCGCCGCCACCGCGGAGCGCGTCGTTCGGCGTCATCGCGTGCGACCACCAAATCGTTAGCGGCCACGCCGAAGGCGAGGAGGCTACCTCGCGAGCGGCCCCAACGATTGCTGCCCTGGACGTTCCTCGAAGATCGGCACAGTCATCAAGCAAAGGCCCGGCTCGCCAGCGTACGCCCTTCGTGGACAGGAGAAAGGTTTTATGGCCAGCGCACGTAACGGCACCCCGAGCAACGAGAAACCTTCTCGTCCCAAAGGTGCAGCTCCTCGCCGATGTCGATCACGGGTCCAACTTAGCAACCGTAGGCAGGAGCGCCCGGCACTAAAGCCGTTGCCAGCAAAGCGTTACGAACTCACTGAGTGGAAGAAGGTGACAGTCAATATCGATTACCACGTCGAATTTGACCGGCGTTATTATTCTGTCCCCTACACGTTGGTGCGCCAGAAATTGGATGTCAGGGCCACCACGACGGTCGTCGAGGTCTATAAAGGTGGCCGACGGATGGCCAGCCATGCCCGAGAGCACGGCCGGCGACGCTATATCACCGACCCCGCTCATATGCCGCCGAGCCACCGGGCACACCTGGAGTGGACGCCGAGCCGCCTGGTGGACTGGGCGGCCACGGTGAGCCCGCACGCTGCCGCCCTGGCGGCCAAGCTGCTCGAGTCCAGGCCCCATCCCGAGCACTCCTACCGAGCGTGCTTGGGCCTCATGAGCCTGGCCAAGCGTTACGGCAACGAGCGCCTGGGGGCCGCCTGCGCCCGGGCGCTGGCCAGCGGGGCGGTGTCCTATACCTCGGTGAAGTCGATCCTGGCCGAGGGCCTGGACCGGGTGCCGATAACCACGTCGTCACCCGCCCCGGTGCCACCCGAGCACGAGAACCTGCGCGGCGCTGGTTATTACGCCGAAGAAAAGGAGGCGTGAGATGCTGGACAACCAGACGATCGCCAAACTGGAGGCGCTCGGGCTCTCGGCCATGGCGGTCGCCTGCCAGGTGCACTGTCTCAACGGACCCGAAGCCCGCATCCATGATCGTCGATGTTCGGTAACACGCACGCGATCGCCGATGCCATTGGCCAGGGTATTGGCCAGGGCCTTGAGCCGGTGGACAACGTGGTCGTGGTCCCGGTGGTTGAGGCCGGCCGCGAACGGTTGGGCGACGCCGACCTGCTCGTGGTGGGCGGTCCCACCCATTTCCACGGCATGAGCCGGGCCCGCACCCGCACGTGGGCAGCCTCCACTGCACAAAAACCCAAGAACGATCTGGTGCTCGATCGCGACGCCCAAGGCCCAGGCGTGCGTGACTGGGTCAGGTCGCTGGGCCATGGCCACACGAAGGTTGCTGCCTTCGACACCCGCTTCAAGGGCCCGGCAGTTCTCAGAGGGAGGGCGTCGAGGCCAATCTGCCGAAAGCTTCGGAGGCACGGGTTCGAGGTGGTGGCCAAGCCCGAGAGCTTCTTCGTCACCTTGCAGAACCACCTCGGACCGGACGAGGAGGCCCGCGCCCGAGAGTGGGGCAAACGGCTGGCGGCAAGCGTTGTACCGAACAGCGCCACCAATGCGGACCGTCCGAGACGACCGCCCACCTCCACGGAGACGTGATGGCCGAGGTGAAGATCCCTACCACAGGTGAGCTGCCGTCCTACCTGGCGACACCTGCGGGCCAGGGCCTCTGGCCAGGTGTCGTCGTCATCCACGACGCAATGGGGATGAGCCAGGACTTACGCAACCAGGCGGACTGGCTGGCGGGCGAAGGGTACCTGGCCGTAGCGCCTGACCTCTTCTACGCCAGAGGGAAGGTGTCCTGCATGATCTCGGTCATGCGCGATGTGCGCGCCAGGAAGGGAAGGTCGTTTGACGCACCCTCGGCACTGCCCAACCTCGCTTCAACCGCTGGGCGCCCGCTGCCCGGGCAGAGGGCCAGCGAGGTCTCGCGGGACGAACCCGGAGCCGAGCGGGAAGCCGAGGCTGATGTTCTTCGGGCCGCGCGCGGGTGTCTCCACCCGGAGCGGTCGGCGGAGCCGTCCCTCCGCGCGGAGAGTCCAAAAACCCGCGCGCGCGCGTTTTTGGTCGTGAGCGTCTCCGTCATCAGGGCTCTAGTAGCCCCCTGCGGTTGGTCGCCCTGCATGGATGGGCATGCGATGCTCGGCTGCCTGCCCCTAAGAGGCGTCCATGTCTCCCTAGGTAGGCTCAGGCCCAATGCGCATCCAGCGGTTACAGGCCGAGGGGCTCTTCTCGTTCGGGGTCGATGATGACCGGGGTGTCCTGGACCTTGACGATCTCCTGACCGCCATCGTCGGGCCCAACGCCTCTGGCTAGTTCGCCACCGAGAGTGACCTGACCCCGTCGGGTGGGGCGAGCACCGACTCATCTGTCGTCTGCCAGCTAGAAGGGACCACTTGAGCGCTGGTTCTGCCAGCTTCATGGGACCACCCTGATTGCCAGTAATGGGACCACCTGAGGGTCCACCACCGCCGGGCCGTGACCGGTTC
>JBEKNX010000181.1:0-9021 GCA_049522375.1 Acidimicrobiales bacterium
TGGGGCTCCAGCACCTCCTGTCGGCTACGTCGGCGGGCGCGGCTCTGACCTCTGCCACCCCGGGCCCAGCCCGCCGGGAGTGGTGACGGGCATGCTCAAGGGGCTCAGCTTGCGGGACGAAAGCTATTTCTACGTCCCGGCGCCCTCTGTCGAACCGGCACAGCCCCGACGGGTCGAGGCGCTCGCCCGGGCGAGCCTTACGGGTGAAATACCGGGCGGCGTCCTCCTCGAGGCGTCGACCTCAGCCGGCTCGGCAGTATCCCTGCAGTTGCGGCTGGTGGGTCGCCACGAAGCCTTGCACTGCCGGTTACGTGCCGCTGACGCACCGGCCGAGCCGCGCCTCGTGCTGGCCCGGGACTTGCCCGCCTGCCCGGTGAAGGTCCAGATAGGCGACGGCGAGCTGCGGCTCATGGGCGGTACCCGTACGGTGAGCGTCGAGCTCGGGCCGGTCCGGGTCTCGGTGCAAATGAGCGGGCTTAGCCTTGAGGAAGACGGCGCCACCGAGGACGTCAGCGGCCGCGTTGTTGCCCTACCTCTGGGTTTTACGCGACTGGCCTCCGGCGGAGTTGCTTATCACGACAGTTTTGCCGCCGAGCCCGACGAGCACTTCTGGGGCTTGGGCGAGCGCTTCACGTCATTTGACAAGCGGGGCCAGCTCATTTCCTGCTGGAACCATGACGCTTTGGGGACTCAAAGCTCCCAAAGCTATAAGAACGTCCCCTTCATGCTATCGAGCCGGGGCTACGGGTGTTTTGTCGACACCACCACGAACGTCCACTTCGACTGCTGCCACTCGAGCCAGGCGTTTTGGTCGGTGGTCGTCCCTGATGAGGAGCTGGACTACTACCTCGTGTTCGGGAGCCCAAAAGCGTGCTTGGCGCAGTACCAGGACCTGGTCGGCGGGCCCGACCTTCCTCCGGCGTGGGCGTTTGGGGCCTGGGTCTCGACTGGTTGCCTGCCGGCCTCCCAGGACGACGTCCGGGCGCTCGTCCGCCGGCTCGAGACCGAAGACCTACCCTGCGACGTGCTCCACCTCGACGCCTACTGGCAGACCTTTGGCTGCTGGTCCGACCTCCGTTGGGACACCGAGCGGTTCCCTGAGCCGGTGCGCCTGTTATCTGAGATCACCCAGGCGGGTATGCGGCCGTGCCTGTGGATCAACCCTTATATAGGTTCAGGGAGCCCGGTTTTCGCCGTCGCGGACAAGGCTGGCTACTTCCTCAAGCGGCCCGACGGTTCAAGTTATGTAGGCGACCTCTGGGGGGGTTATCACCCGGAGGTGGCGATGATCGACATAACCAACCCCGAGGCGCGCACCTGGTGGGGCGCCCAGCTCACTGATCGGATCCGCGAGGGTGCGGCCGTTTTCAAGACCGACTTCGGCGAAGAGATCCCGGTGGACGTCGTGGCTCACAGCGGTCTCTCCGGCGTACGCCTGCACAACGCCTACTGCCTGCTTTACAACGACTTCGTCACCTCGGTTATGCGGGACGCAGGGATCGAGCACCCCGTGGTCTGGGCCCGCTCGACCTGGGCCGGGGGACAACGCCATGTCGGCCAATGGGCCGGCGACCCCAACTCGAGCTGGCGGGACCTGGCGTCGACGCTGCGCGCCGGCCTCTCCATGGCTATGTCGGGCCACGCTTTTTGGAGCCACGACATCGGAGGTTTTCACGGCCGGCCGGAGGTCGAGCTCTACGTCCGCTGGGCACAGTTCGGGATGCTGTCGCCTCTCAGCCGCTTCCACGGTACGACTACCCGCGCTGCCTGGGACTACGGGCCCGAGGCGCTGGCGGCAGTGCGAGCGGTCACCAAGCTGCGCTATGCCCTCCATCCCTACCTGTACGCGGCTGCCGCCGGGTGCGTGCGGGACGCGGCCCCGATCATGCGGCCCATGGTCTACGACTTCCCAGAGCGGCCCGAGGCCCAGGTTGCAGACCTGCAGTACCTGCTGGGCAGCGACCTGCTCGTCGCCCCCTTGTACCGCCCCGGGGGGCGGCGCCTGGTGTGGTTCCCGCCCGGTGAGTGGCTGCATTACCTGGGTGGTCCGACAGTGCACGGCCCGGGCTTCCAAGAAGTCGCCCTCCCGCTCGAGGACGCTCCTTTGTGGGCGCGTGCCGGCAGCACGGTCCTGCTCGCCGCCCCGGGGCGTCGGATCGGCGACGGCCGCTACCAACGCTTGACCCTGGCGCTTGTCTTAGGTCAGTCGGGCGCGCTTAGCCCGGCGCGCATCGACGTGCCGAGCCTCGGGCCCCTGGCCGTTACGGTCGAGACCACCGTGAGTGGCGCAGTGTCGATCAGTGCCCCCGACGGCCTGCCGCCTCTTGAGGTAGTGACGGTGGGAGAGAGCACGGACATGCCTATCGTTTATCTAAATGGTCGGCCCGTGGTCGTGGTGCGGCGCTCCGGCCTGGTCAGCGATGCATGATGCGCGCCGCCGTGGAAGACACCGTCGCCAGCGCCCATCCCGTCAATACTCTCGCCTGTTCCTTGAAGCGGGGTAACCGTCGGCGTGCCCACTGTGTAGCGGTACCGGCCGGTCGACCGGTCCCTGCCTACCGGTACCCGTACCTGCCACCGGTCCGGCCCCCGTTGCCTGATGCTGCCGCGCCTAGGTCCATAGAGTACGCGTTCCGGGGGGACGATTATGGACCAAATTATGGACCAAGCCGATCTGACCAGTGCCGCCCCCATCTGCGCCAGTCGAGCCCGTACTCGCCGAGCCTCGGCGCCCGGGTCGGCGGTGACCGCTGAGGCGCCGGCGTCGCCTTGGCAGCCTTATCCTCGTGGCGCATCAGGCTTCAGGCTTTCCCAGCGACCCGGTCATCGTAGTGACGAACCCGGACGAGGACTGTTCGCCGGCTTCCTTCCGGAGGGTCCTGGACGGCCTGTTTGATGGGTCTTTACCCGAACTGGAAAGCATCGGCGCCGCCGAAGCACTGCGGGAACTGCGAGCCGGAGACCTCGGTCGTTGGTCGATTCCATGAAACTTGAGCGTTTCTCGGCCGGGCATGACGGGTGTTACGGGTGCCGCCCGAGGCAGGCATCAGCTCTCCGGCGATGCCGCTGCGAGCCTCGGACACGAGCACGCTCGCGTCCACCACGACGATCATTCGCCGGGAGCCTGGCGCAGGTCGAACAAGCCTGCCAGCTCCTCTTCGGACAAGCCCGCGCCGGCGAGGACCCTTTCGACGGTCGCTCCGAGCTGCGCCAGGGCTCGCTTAGCTTGTCCCTGGTCCCGCTCGACCGGGATGTAGAAGCCGATCACCTCGCCGTGCTTGCTGATGGCGACAGGGTCGGAGCCCGACAGGTAGGTCGTCGCGTGGTCCCGGAACTCGCGGACCCCTACGCTCTTCAAATTTGCCATTGTGGTCACCTCGTGGTCACATCGTAGCACACCCGGCTGGCCTCACCGGCCGAGGCTCGCGAGTACCGCGCCCGTCCGACCAGGACGACCATGTGCCCGGAGGCCGACCATGGTGGCGACCAGATGGTATGTGCTCGTGCCCGAAGCCGACCTAGCCAGTGTGCTTAACGTCGAGTCGGCGCGTCCAGAAAGCGCCGGCAAGGTGGCCTATCGTCCTCCGAGAGCACGAGGCATCTACCTCCGTCGGAATAATAGGTGGGATCGTTCTGCGTTGCAGCGCAAGCTAATTGGCCTAGATCGAGGTGCCGATAACCGATGCTCCGATATGGACGGTCGTATAGCAGCTGATGATCGAGCAAAAGGTGAGCAATATGGAACATTCCGCGCACCTGCGGGCGTGCTTCATTTCGCGCTGGCATGTCCGGCACCCGACGTTCGGTTAGCTGAAGTTGCAAGCTGGAGCTTTGGGGGAGCGATATGAGCCCGCTCGTCGTTCCGATTACCTGAACGGGCAAGTAACCGTTTTGCGCAGGTGCGACTGAGAGCCGGGAGTCAAATACGGCCCGGCGGTGGCGGTCACGCTGTTGACCTCTGTCACTGGCGGTGCTCCATTCCTTGTGCTTGGGCCGGGTGCCCGGTCTCGTCGAGCTGTCCACGATGGGTCCCTGGTCACTGTTAGCCCAAGGACTTGCGCCGGTAAATCTGGACGGCCAACGGGGCGAACACCGCGATCAACCCGATCGACCAGACGACCGTGGCCAGCTCGGGGTGCTGCATGGGCCAGGCGTGGATACTCGAGGCCGGGTTGGGGTTGCCGAAGAGGTCCCGGCAGGACGAGGCGACGGCGCTGACCGGGTTCCAGTCCGCCACCACTCGGAGCCAACTCGGCATGCCCTGAGTGGGCACGAAGGTGTTGGAAACAAACGAGATAGGGAGGAAGAAAATGAACCCGACTGCCTGGGCGGCTTCTGGGTTCTTCACCAGCATGCCGGCGCAAGCCCCCGCCCAGGTCATGGCGAAGGCGATCAGCAGGCAAAGGCCGAACGCCGCCAAAGCATCGGCGGCCCCCTTGTGGATCCCCCAGCCCACGGCCAGGCCGGTGACGGCGAGGACGCCGACGGCGATGACCTCGGTGAGCAGGTCCGTCACGACGCGGCCGGCAAGGACGGCGGAGCGGGCGATGGGGAGCGAACGGAAGCGGTCGATGAGGCCGGTCGCCATGTCGGTGGAAACCCCGACCGCGGTGCCCTGGGCCGTGCCGACCAGGACCATCCCGAACATGCCGCCGATGAGGTACTCGTGGTAATTGCCGCCACCAGGGATGTGGATGGCCGAGCCGAAGACGTAGGTGAAGAGCAGGACGAAGATGACCGGCTGTATGGTCACGTCGGAGAGCTGGGAGGGCTCCCGCACGATGCGGGCGACGCCGCGACGGGCCAGCACGAGGGTGTTCCGGAACGACCACCAAGCCCGAGAGACCAGCAGCTCAACCTCAGCGGGGAGGGCCGATGTCAAAATGGGCGTCATACGAGCTCCCCTACTTTCTCGCCGGCAACTAAAGCAGGGCCAGCAAAGTGGCCGGTGAGGGTGAGGAAGACGTCGTCGAGCGAGGGGCGGAGCATCCCCAGCTCGTCCATGGCCACGCCCGCCGCGCTCATGGCGGCCGCGATGGCCGGGATGGAACGGGCACCCGCCGGCACCAATGCGTCAACCACCCGACGGTCCGGGTCAGCGTGGACCTCGCCCTTGGCGTAGTGGGCCAGCACCTCACGGGCGGCAGCGAGATCGGGCTCGGCTGCCACGGTGACGTGAATGCGGTCCCCGCCAACCTGGGCCTTCAGTTCGTCTGAGGAACCCTGGGCAATGACCGAGCCCCTGTCGATGACGACGACCCGGTCGGCCAGCTGGTCGGCCTCCTCCAAGTACTGCGTGGTGAGGAGCACGGTCGTGCCGTCGGCCACCAAACTGCGGATGATGTCCCAGAGCACCAGGCGGCTGCGGGGGTCGAGACCGGTGGTCGGTTCGTCGAGGAACAGCACCGGCGGGCGGCTGACGAGGCTGGCAGCCAGGTCCAACCTCCGGCGCATGCCCCCCGAGTAGGTCTTGACCCCCCGAGCTGCGGCATCGGCCAGGTCGAAGCGGCCCAGCAGCTCGGCCGCCCTGTGCTGGGACTCGGACCGTGAAAGGCGAAAGAGCTGACCGATCATGACGAGATTGGCCACCCCGGTCAGGGACTCGTCCAGCGCCGCCGACTGGCCGGCCAGGCCGATGCGGCGCCGCACCTCGCTCGCTTGGGCCACGACGTCGAAGCCGGCCACCCGGGCGGTGCCCCGGTCCGGCCGTAGCAACGTTGTCAGGACCCGGACGGCTGTGGTCTTGCCCGAACCGTTGGGGCCGAGTACGCCGAGGATGGTGCCGGCCTCGACCTCCAGGTCGAGGCCGGCCAGGGCCTGCGTCGGGCCAAATGACTTTTCCAGGCCCACAGCTTCTATGGCGAGCCCGGCGTTGTTTGCCCGTCCCGTACGATGTACGATAGTTGTCATACGACGTACTGTACCATACGATGTACCAATTGTTAACAGAAGGTTCGGGCCATGACAGACCTCGATGATCTTTGGCCGCCTTCACCGACGGCGGCACCGCGGCGAAGAGACCAGGCCCCGCCCGAACACGCTCGACGCCACCGGGCCCTGTCGCGCGACGAGATCGTCCAAGCTGCCGTGGCCTTAGCCGATGCGGAGGGCCCGGGTGCGGTCAACATGCGCCGCATCGCCAAGGAGCTCGACGTTGGCGCCATGTCGCTCTACTGGCACGTGACTGACAAGGACCAGCTCCTGGACCTCATGCTGGACGCGGTCGAGGGCGAGGACGTACCGGCAGGGCAAAGCGGCGATTGGCGGGTGGACCTCGTCCACATCGCCAGGCAGAAGCGCAGGCTGCTCCTCCGCCACCCTTGGGTGGTGGATTTCATCAGCGAGAGGACACCCTTGGGCCCCAATGCGCTGTTACAGATCGAACGGTCCCTTTCGGTCCTGGACGGATCCGGCCTCGGCACTCGGACGAAGCTTCAGATCCTGACGGCGATCGACACCTATGTCACCGGGTCGGTCCTGAACGAGCTCCGGGAAGTCCGAGTTGAGCAGGCCCGAGAAAGAGCTGGGCTGACTGATGTTGAGATTGCCGCTGGCATGCAGGCATGGTGGGACCGGCTCGACCAGTCCGGCATGTTCGTACGCTTTCTCCGGATATTTGACGAGGGCATCGACCCCGACGCAGCAGAGACCCGCGACGATCGCTTCGAGTTCGGCCTCGACTGCCTATTGGACGGGATTGCCGCCCGGCTCCCTCAGGCACTGGCTTAGCTCCGAAGTATGTCGGGTGCCGTGGGGTGCGCCGTAACCCTGTTGTGGTACTGCGAGTGTCCCCACCGGGACAGGGACCGGCGATCAGCGCGTGGTCGGGAGCGTTGAGGCGCAGGACAATATGGCGCGGTTACCCGGGCAAGTGCGTGACGAAATAGCCGTCGATATGGGCAAATCCCCAACCGTCCAGAGAGGCGATGTGCCCGCCCAATAAGGAATGTTATGTCGCTGCCGCTGAGCTCACACGGAGCGCCGCACCGTCATCCGGCATCAGCGCCTGTGCCGGGGAGGTCATGTCGCGAAGCGCCTGAATAGCCAATACGCGCCCGGCCCGCGGACAGGCTAATTCGTAGTGGTCGGCGAACGGCATAGACCCGAATGAAACCGGAACTAGGAGACAACCAAACCCGGGGCCGACCTCAGGGCACGAGGCGGAGGTCTAGGGCGTCATTTACAATCGCGAGGTGGGCCCTGACCTAGAGGTCCCAACGGGCCGTGCCAGTGAGTGCGGCGCTGTCGCGGCGGCGCTGGACGCAGGGGCCCCTGGCGCGGTGTGGTTGACGGGTGAGGCGGGGATCGGCAAGACCACCGTTTGGGAATGGGCTGTGCGCCGGGCCCAGGCCCAGGGCCGCCACGTGCTGGTTTCGCGAGCCACCCCGGCCGAAGCCCGGTTGCCGTGGGTCGGCCTGGCTGACCTAATGCGTACCGTGGACGAGGTGGTTATCGCCGGCCTGCCCTCGCCTCAGGCCCGGGCCCTGCGCCTGGTAGCTCTCCAGGCCGACGGAGGCGACGAGGTGCTGAACGAACGGGCCGTGGGCACGGCCTTTCTCGGGGTGCTCGAAGCCCTGGCGGCCACCGCCCCGGTGCTAGTGGCCCTGGACGACGTGCAGCACCTCGACCCAGCCAGCTTGCTGGCCGTGGCCTTCGCCATGCGCCGCCTAGGCCCGGTCCCGGTGGCGACGTTGGCGGCTTGGCGCGGTGGCGCCGGCGAGGGCCCGGGGGCTGTACTTGCCCCGGAACGGGTGAGCAAGGTGGACCTCGGGCCGCTCAGCCTGGGCGCCCTGTTCGAGCTCCTGCGCGACCGCTTGGGCACAGCGATGCCGCGGCCCTTGTTGCTCCGAGTACACGAAGCGTCGGGGGGCAACCCCATGTACGCCCTCGAACTGGGGCGCGCCCTGCAAGGCCGGCGGGTGGCCCCGGCTCCGGGGGCCCCGTTGCCGGTACCGACGACGCTGACCGGCTTGATCGGGGCGCGGGTGGCGGCGCAACCGGCCCGCGTCGCCTTCTTGCTCGCTCAGACTGTGGCCACCTGGCGGCTCGCCGTCGCCGATGTGGACGCGCCGGCCCTGGACGACGCCCTGCGGGCCGAGCTAGTCCTGGTGGACGAGAGCGACGGGCCGGCGACGGTGCGAGCCGCCCACCCTCTGCTCGGTGCCGCTGCCTACGACCGCCTGGGACCAACGGGCAAGAGGGCGGTGCACGCCCGGCTGGCCGCCATTGCCCGGGACCCCACCGAGCGCGCTCGCCACCTGGCCCTGGCCGCCACCGCGCCTTCGGAGGATATCGCCCGGGCGCTCGACGAAGGCGCGGCCGCCGCGGTCGCCGCGGGCGTGCCGGCCATGGCCGTAGAGCTGGCCCGTCTCGGCTTGGAGCACACCAGTAGCACGCCGGCGCGCCTGCAGCGATTGGACCGCCTGGCCGACGCCCAGCTCCGGGCCGGCGACAGCGCAGGGGCCATGGCCACCCAAGAGGCGGCCGTGGCCGCCAGCCCTGGGCTCGTGGACCGGGCCCGGCGCCGGGTCCGCCTGGCCGAGATCGCCACGGAGGTAACCGGCCGCCAAGGGGCTATCGCCCAGGCGCGCAAAGCGGCCGAAGAGGCGGGCGAGGGCGGGAGCCTCACGGTAGTGGCTGAAGCATTGCTCACCTGGGCCGCAATCGACGATGACATAAGCCAGGCGGCGGCGCATTCGGCCCAGGCGCTCGAGATCATGGAGAGCCTGTCCCGACCGGACCCCCGGGTCCTGGCGGGGGCGCTCAACCAGGCGGCGGCGGCGAAGTTCCGGGCCGGCCAAGGCTTGGACCGTCAAATGTTCAAAAGGGCTATCGAGATCGAGCGCGCTCACCCCTACCGTCGTCTTTCGGACCGGGCCGACGCCGCCTACGCCGCCCTGCTCAAGTACGCCGACGAGCTGGAGCCGGCCAAGGCGATGCTCGAAGAGCTCCTGAGCGAGGCTCGGGCGGCCGCCGACCTGAGCTCCATGGCCTACTCGATCGCTCACCTCGTTCACATAG
>JBEKNX010000182.1:0-9002 GCA_049522375.1 Acidimicrobiales bacterium
GCCCGGCAAGGTCTCCCCCGCTACCAGCGGCCACGCCCCCGCCGCGACCGGGCCCACTGCCCGCCCGGCCGCCCCGAAGAGCACCGCTACAACTCCCGTCCCCAAAGGGGCCCGGATCGGTCCGGCGGCGGACGTCCCGGTAGGGGGAGCCGCCAGCTTCACCGACCCGGCCCAACAGGTCCCTGCTCTGGTCGTCCAAATAAAGAGCGGCGATTTCCGCGCCTTTTCTGCGGTTTGCCCCCATGCGGGTTGCACGGTCCAGTTCGACGGGACGAACGACGTCTTCGCCTGCCCGTGCCATGGGTCGGTTTTCAGCGCAACCACGGGAGCTGTCCTCCAAGGGCCCGCCCCCACTGGGCTTTCACCTATCGCGGTTGCCCTCGGACCGAACGGGCAACTCTATGTCGACGGCTGAAGGCATCGCATCTCCCCGAGCACCGTGAAGACTGAGAACGCGCAGGTGCGCAGTCGCCGCCGTGGTAAGCCTTACCTCAGGTGGCTACGGGTGGAGGTACACCGCTCCCATCCAAACTTCGGCCGACCGGGCCCTTAGAGTCGCGGCTTTCAACGGCGGTTTCCGGTTCCCCTCCACCAATGGCGGCTACTTTGCTGAGGGTAGGTTGGTGTACCCACTGCGCGTCGGAGCGGCGTCGCTGGTCATATGCAAAGACGGCTCGGCCATTGTCGGCGAGTGGGGCCGTGACGCGACGATGAGCCCAAACGTCGTCGCCGTCAGGCAAAACCTCAACCTGTTAGTCGACCACGGCCGGGCCGTGCCGAGCTTGAACCCCGATGACATCTGGACCTCGGGGCCCAACCTTGGGGAGGCATCCCCAACATTTGGCGCTCAGGGCCGGGGCAAACAGCCAATGGCGCCCGCATTTACGTTGCCAGGCCTTTGCCCAGTCGTGGGACCTCGCCTCGCCGCTCGTCCGGGCTGGGGCGGTCCGAGCGCTGGAGCTGGACATCAATCCCTACTGGACCGTCTTGGCCAGCTACCCACCGTCGTCTCCGACCGGCATGGCTTCGCCTCAGAACGGCAGGGACCTGTTGCCTGAGATGGTCGGGGCACCAGGACGGTTCTTCGGCCCGTCCTGGGACCGAGATTTCATCACGGTGTCAGCTCGTTCGGCCTGAAGAACCTGCGCGTTCAGCTGCCGTACCGGCGTTGTCTTGCCGCGAAACTTCGCAGCGCCCGTAAAAAGTCGATCTCGCGGAATGCGGGCCAATAGGCCTCGCAGAAGTACAGCTCGGAGTAAGCGCTCTGCCAGAGCAAGAAGTTGGACAAGCGGAGCTCCCCGCTAGTGCGGATGACCAGGTCCGGGTCAGGCTGCCCGGCGGTGTAAAGGTGCCGGGCAACGTCCTCGATGGTGAGAGTATCGGCCAGCTCAGCGAGCGTCGTCCCGGCGGCGGCGTGCTCGTACAGCACGGCGCGGAGCGCGTCAATGACCTCCTCCCGACCGCCGTAGCCGACAGCGAGCGTGACGTGGGCCCCAGTCGTACAACCTCGGCTGGCTTCGACGGCCCTCTTCAACGCTTCCGCCGTTGTCGCCGGCAGTAGGTCGAGCGAGCCTGCGATGTGGACCTGCCAGGCCGGGTCCAGGCTGAGCTTGTCGGCAACGACCTTTTCGATCACCTCCATGAGGTAGGCGACCTCGGCGTCATCGCGCTTGGACAGGTTCTCGGTCGAGCAGAGGAACGCCGTGACGTGTTTGATACCGGCTTTGGCGCACCAGTTCAGGACGTCTTCGATATGGTCAGCCCCGTACTTGTGGCCCACGCTCGGGTCCGCCAAACCCCTCTGCCGGGCCCAGCGACGGTTGCCGTCCATGATGAGCCCCACATGTTTTGGGAGGGGGCAGCCGATTAGTTGTTTGCGCAACTGCCGGGCGTAAAGACGGTAGGAGAGATCTTGACCTAGCACGTTCTGCGGTCCCCGGGACGCTCCTCAAGCCATATTGTCCCTCTAGCCATTAGACCTGTTCATGTTAGGCGCCGCACCTTACAGTCAGGTGAACTGGCCGCTCTCTCTTCTGCCCTTCGGCGGGGGCACACTTAGGGACTGAGCTTCCCCAGGACGGCACCAACACGCTCAACGCCACCTCGGTGGGAGCCCTACCCGCCAACGGTGGCCATGGCGGCCACGGCCGTTTTGGCGGCCACGCAACGGGGGCCGTTCGACCGTGCCGATGTATTGCTCGGCACCGAGGACGCTAACGCCGGGCACGGCGAGGGAAAGGTGGTCAAATATTCTCGGTCCGGCGCTGGCCCCATGGGCTCGACCAAGGCGGGTCGCCACCCAACCCCGGCCCTGACGAGCGCATCAAAGATGTGAGGCGAAATCATCTCGCTCTCACCGAGCTCAAACGAGCAAGGCGCACGATGAAGGTGCCCCCACCAAGGGGGCCCAGAAGGAGAAAGGACCGAGAAAATGCGCACCAGTTCAGTAAATGAGGGAGAACGTCCTCAAACGACCGGGTTGGCCGCCGCCACCACCATGGCCCTCACCGGGACCGAACGTCCCGGGGGCCCGCGATCCTTTTCCCAGCCCCTAACGATCGGTGCGGCCGTGCCAGCACCCAGCACGAGTTCGGGCGAGCGTCCCAGCAGTCCCAAGGAAACTGGGACTGCTGTTCAGCAAATGCACTACGAGGTCCCGTGGCAGCTGCTACCGGACGACCGTGAGCGCGGGAACGAGGCGGATGGGCCTGGGGAGGCCCCCTCGGGCTCGGACCACGGCCCTCAATCGCTGGCCCGCTTTGCCGGTCTCCTGACCAGGGCGGACCTCAGCGCCGTCGTCGCCTGTCGTGAAGGCGAGATGACCGTGGAAACAACGTCCCCCTTGATACCCGGGTTGTTGCCGGGCGCGGTCTTGCCTTTCGAAGACCACCTTGGGCCCGCGGCCAAAGTTGCAGTTGGGTCGCTCCTGGCCGGGCGCTCGGCGTGGGCCGACTGTCTCCCACCACCGGGTTTTCGGAGCACAGCTCTGATCGCCGTGCCGTCCCTAGCGGCTTCCAAACGATTGGTGCTCGTTGCCTCCGTCCACAGCCGTTTCGAAAAGCGAGACCTCGGGTTCGCAGCCTCCTATCTGGCACAAGCCCGCCAAGTCGCCAAGCAACCTTTAGACCTGCAGGAGGTCGCGGCTTAGACGGGGGCATCCGGAGGTAAGTCGGCTGGCCCTGGCGCGGTGCGCGTGCCTAGACGAACCAGGATCCGGCCCGGCCCATAAGGAGCGAGCCCAGCGGCACGCCTGCGGCGATGCTTCCTACTACAGCCCGCTGGCGTAGTCGCGCCCCCGCGATGTCGGCGTGGGACTGCCTCAGCCAGTCACGCGGGGCCAGCGTGCCGTGTCCAACAGGTGACCAAGAACGTGGAACACCATAACGGCGAACCACACCACGAAACTGGCCCTAGGTAAGAGCAGTACACCTTGGCGCAGGCTCGTGCCCACAAACATGAGGGCGATGGCCACTACCCAAGACGCAGAGGGTGCTGACCACGACCAGAGGGCCGAAGCAGGCGTAGTACAGGCGGTGGCGGCCCTTTGCGGCGGTACGCGGGCGAGCCCAAGTAGTAGCGGGCCAAGTGGTGCCCGGTACTGCCGACCTTCAGTAGCACCGGGGGGACCAGCACCGTGCCGATCAGTACGTGGACCGACAGCAGGCTACGTACGCGCAGGATAGTAAGGCCTTCGGCGGCCAGGAGCACCAGCAGCACAACCGTGTCATCGCCGTCAGCCGGGCGTTGGCCTCGACACCTCGCTCGCTTCTTGGTAATGCTCGGTGAGGAGCCGTCACTTCTGGCTCGGCACTACGTAGATCGCCCATTGGTAGCAACGCTAGGGAACCAGGCTTACGACACGATCAAAGAGGCCACCCGGGCACTAAGCGGACTTGCTGACGCCCGAGCTGGCAGTCCAGGACCGCTCGGCGACGTTGTTGCGCTGTTCCTCCAGTTCGGGGGCCGACTAGTGCAAACTCGTCCGCGCTCGGCGGTGCGACCTTCTGGCCCGTTTCGGCGCAAGCTGGCACATCCCGGCTCTACCTCAGCGAACTGGCGGCTCGTTCGGGCCCGTTCCAAACCGAGGAGACGCCGGGCCTCGATCACGCCGGCAATACCGTCGTTGGCCTTGCCAGTCTCTTGGATCTTCAGGGCGCTCGGCATTATGCCCACCAGAGGCCAGGAGCCCGCGGGCACGGCGGGGTCCAAGATGTGAGACGAAATTACCCCGTTCTCACCGAGCTCAAACGAGGAGGGCGCACGATGGAGATATCCCAAAGGGGACTTGGAACCCAAAAGAAAGGACCAAGAAGATGCCTACCACCTCAGTAGGTTACGGGCAACATCCTCGCCGGACGGCGGCGTTGGTCGCCCTCGTCGTCGCCAGCCTGACCGCCACCACCACCGGGACCGGGCTTGTCCTGGCCGGGCCCGCCTCCGCCCAACCGCCGACGGCCACGGGCGCGCCGGTGCCACCACACCGCACGAGCCCGGTCGAACCCTCCGGTGCCGCCCGCTATGAAAACCCGGGCGCGATGGCCCAAGGTGTCCCGCGGACAGCTGGCCTTGGCTCCGCCCGCGCCGTGGCCAGGTCGGCGCCCGGCGCCTCCTCGCCCGGGCCAGGTCCCTAGCACCATCCCAGCCCGCCTGGTCCCCGCGCCCACCTAGCCAAAGTGCCCCGCCGCTCCCAGTTGGCGGGGCACTGGCGCGCCCCGGGCGGGAAGAAACGCGGCCGTCAAGCCCCTGACGTGAAGGTCCCAAATAGCTGGCTAGGAGCCGCAAGCCGCACCGGGCCTGGCTCGGGCGCAGCGTAACCTCGTCGCATGCGCGTTCTGGTCGTAGAGGACGAGATCCGGATGGCGGACATTTTGAAGCGGGGCCTCGGCGAGGAAGGTCACACCGTCGACGTCGTCCACGATGGCCCCGGCGGCGTCCGCATGGCCTCTGAAAACCCCTACGGCGCCATTTTGTTGGACGTGATGCTGCCCGGGTTCGACGGGTTCGAGGTCTGCCGGCGGCTGAGGGCAGCCGGCATCCTGTCGCCAGTGCTCATGTTGACTGCGCGTGACGACATCGGTGACCGAGTCCGCGGGCTCGACGTAGGTGCCGACGGCTACCTGGTCAAGCCGTTCAGCCTGTTGGAGCTGGCGGCGCGCCTCCGCGCCCTGGCCCGGCGTGACGATCGCGCTCGTCCGGTGGCCCTGATCGAGGGCGACCTCAGGCTCGAGCCGGCGTCCAAGCGGGTCTGGCGAGGAACGTCCGAGATCGAGCTGTCGGCCAAGGAGTTCTCTCTGCTCGAGCTGTTCTTGCGCCACCCGGGCGCCGTTCTCACCCGGTCTCAGATCCTCGACGCCGCTTGGGACATCGCCTACGACGGCACCTCGAACATCGTCGACCAGTACGTCAACTACCTCCGGCGCAAGATCGACGTCCCCTTCGGCCACCATGACCTGGAAACCGTGCGCGGCGCGGGCTACCGGCTCCGCCACCGCGAAACGACGTAACGGGTCATGCGCGTACCGCTCCGCCTGCGCTTGGCGGTGCTGTTCAGCATCGCCTCTGGTGCCATTTTCTCTCTCGGCGGCTGGCTGTTAGTAACCAATCTTTCCGCCGGCCTGCTCTCCAGCGTCGACACCCAGCTCGGGACCGTCCTTTCTCAGGCGGGCGCATATCTCCCCAGCTCGGCCAGCGCCAGCGGGCCGGGACCGGCCGCAACGCGACCGGACCGCCTGCCGGGCGAGCTCTTGGTCCAAGTGATCGGCTCGAACGGTGTGGTGCGGGGCGCAAGCCACGATGCCGGAGCGACACCTCTGCTCAGCCCCGCGCAGCTACGGCTGGCCCGGAAGTCGCGGTTGACGGTTACGTCCTCGAGCGGCGGTGACCGGGCCCGCCTGGCGGCCGAACCCTTCAGGGGCCACGCCGGCTGGGTGGCTGTCGCCAGCGCCTCGCTCGACACCTTCGACGACACTATGAGCGACGTGTCCCGGGAACTGTTGGTCGGGGGGCTCGTATTTGTCGCCATCGCCGGGCTCGGCGCCTATTGGCTGGCCCGGGAGGCCCTAGGTCCCGTGGAGCGCCTTCGTCGCCAGGTGGCGGCGCGTTCCGAGCGCGACGAGCAGCCGGACCTCCAGGTACCGAACACGGGGGACGAGATCGCCGCGCTGGCCAGCACGATGAACGACTTGCTCGGTCGTCTTCACGGCGCACTGGCCCGCCAGCGAGCCTTTGTAGCCGACGCCAGCCACGAGCTGCGCACCCCGTTCGCCGTGCTGCGAGGTGAGCTCGAGCTGGCGGGACGGCCAGGCAGGACCATAGAGGACCTCCGGCTGGCCGTCGCCAGTGCGGCCGACGAGGCGGTCAGGCTGAACCGGCTCACTGACGACCTACTGCTGCTCGCCCGCAGCGACAGCGACCGCATGGCGCTACGGCTCGGCCCCACAGAGTTGGGCGCCCTACTCGAAAAAAGCGCGGCGCACGCTCGCCTGCGGGCCAAGCCCGCCGGCGTTGTTTGTCGGGTCGACGTACCCCCCGGGATAATGGCCGAGGTCGACGCCGACCGTATTCGACAAGCTGTGGACAACCTGGTGGATAACGCGCTGCACTTCGCTCCTACCGGGACCCAGATCGTGATCTCGGCCCGGAAGACCGATGACGGGGGAGGAGTCACGATCGAGGTCGCGGACTCCGGGCCGGGCTTCCCGGCGGACTTCCTGCCTCACGCCTTCGAACGCTTTCGGCGTCCCGACGATGCACGGGCCCGCAGCGACGGTGGGACAGGTCTTGGGTTGGCGATCGTGAGCGCGGTCGCCAGGGCGCACGGAGGGCGGGCGGTGGCCCAGAACCGGGACGAAGGTGGCGCCATCGTCTCCATCGCCGTTCCCGGCGTGACAAGTCGCCGCGATGTGGGACCGTCCTGAGCGCCGTTGTGCCCCAGCGACAGCCACTTTCATGTCTATGCACGGCGGCCGCACTCAGCGCTAGTGATGATTAGGGCTCCTCGAGGCCGTCTTCTCTGGAGCGGGCGAAGTCACGATAGCGAGGGCAACGGTCCGCGCCCCAGGTCCGGCGGCCGCCGTCTCAGAGCTGGTCGAGCGCGTCGGCAAAGCGGTGCCGGCCGCCGTCCCGCTGCGCGTCGACCAAGACCTGGTGTCGGTGAGCGACATCGCTCGGCGCGTCGGCCGTACTAGGGAATCTGTCCGGCTCCTGGTGGACGGCAAGCGTGGCCCCGGCCGCTTCCCGCCCCCGATCGGGGTGGTCGGCGACGGGACCAGGGTGTGGCCGTGGTCGGTAGTGCTGGAGTGGTCCGACAAGGTCCTTGGCGTGGACCTCGGGGAGAACGCCGTACCGCCGCTGACCGCCGCCGTGCGGGACGTCGGTTTCGCCACGCGCCGGTCACCCGGGCTGGCCGCCGCCCTCGGGCGCGGCTGGCTCGCCCCGTAAGCCGGGAACGTCTTCCCCACGTCCGGGAGGCGAGGTGGCGGCTCCGACGACGTCCTCGTGGAGACCGCTGCGCTCAGCTCTGCGTGGCCTTCCTACGTTGGCGGGTGCGACCGGCGACGGTCTGGGCACCCGTTTGGGCGAAGCGACGATGTACCGCCGCTACGAGGCACGGTGCCGAAACTGCGCGAAGAAACGCATCGACCGGGTGACATGCTGACGCGCGTGACGAGCAAGTCTTGAAAGGTCCTGCCAGATCGTCTTGACCTGGGCTTGACGAAGGCTTCTAGTTCGCTGTACCGAAGTTGACCGTCGGTGTCCTCGCTTGTCACTTCGTCGTGGGTGTCGGTGAGGACGACACCGATGGCAGCCCCGCCTCGACCAGACGCCGCAGCTTCACTTCGTCGCCGTGGGTGACCCCGTTGTAACCCCAGACGCGGCCGCTGCCTTCGGGCTCAGGCTTGCCTTTCGGCGGTGAGCAAGCCAAAGTTCGACCGACGCATAGTCGACCGAGCCCACCTTCCGACCGGCGAAGTACGGCATGACGTGGCGGTCGAGCAGGTCGCGGTAAGTCCGCCCCGTCGTCAGCCTCAAGCCTGTGGTGGTCTGCCACCACGCCTCAGCCCAGTCGTCGAAACGCGTCCGAGCCTGCGCCGGTGCTCCTCCAGTCGGCTCGCAAGCCACGTCTCAACCCTACCCAGAGCAGCCGTGGCCATGGAAGTCGGGTGTGAGGTGAAGCCGTGCATCGACTCCGGGAACACCCGGAGATCAACCTCGTTGCCGGCCGCAGACAGTCGGGCTGCCATAGCGAGGTTGTCCTCCAGCAATACGTCCAACGTGCCTACGAGCAGCAAGGTCGGCGGCAGGCCGCGAAGGTCGCCGTAGAGGGGAGATACGTCAGGATCAGTCCGATCTGGCACGTGCCCGGCGTACGCTCGACACTAACCACAGTGACCCCCAGCGCATCGGCCAGACGAGCGTTACGGGCGTCGCTTCGGGCCGCCGAGCCCATATAGAAACCCCCGCCGTGAATGTCGAGGTAGGTGGCCCGAGACCCGCTAGAGCTGGGGCTCGTGACTCTCACCGGGACCTGGCCCTTGCCGGCACGGGCAATGCGCTCAACGGTGCGCGAGCCAGCGGACCTGGCGGGCAAGCTGCTACGGGCCTGTTTCAGCTCTTCATAGTTGGTCGGCCCCTGCTGACCACCTGCTGCCTGTTTAGCGGCATAGAACGCTCGGCTCTCTTCAACGTGAACGGCCGATCCTTCGTCGATGAGATTCACAAGCCCGATGTTCATGATGCTCCTTCCGAGTGCGAGGTGCCGCTGCGCGGGGCGTCAATGGTCGCGCGTGAGGAGCCTGCAACGGGGCATCCCCCGTCAGCAGGCCTTCGGCGACGCAGGTGGACCGAAACGGGGCAAACGTTGCCTGACGCAGTACATTTGTGTCGCCCGCCAGCATGATGGGTCCACCCCTCCGCCAGGTTGATGGGTCCACCTGACCGGGTAACCAGTGCTGACAACGCGATGATCGCGGGTCTCGTGGCGTAGGTCAATAGCGCCGTCG
>JBEKNX010000183.1:0-8923 GCA_049522375.1 Acidimicrobiales bacterium
GAACCCGCCCTCGAAGACGTTGTTGCCCTCTGCGTCCTTGCGGTTGACCCACCACGTGAAGTTGATGAGCAGCTTGTGGAACATCCGCTCCAGGAAATCGTTGTCCGGCGGCAGGCCCTGGGCGGCACGTTGCCTGCTGTCGATGCGCCAGACCGCCATGGCGGCCCACGCCTGCACGGGCGGGTTGACGTCACCGAAGTCCCATTCGTAGGCCGGGAGCTGGCCATTAGGGTGCATGTACCACTCGCGCCCCAGCAGCCGCAGTTGCGCCTTGGCGAAGCCGGGGTCGAGATGGGCCAGGGAAACGGCGTGAAAAGCGAGGTCCCAAGAGGCGTACCACGGGTACTCCCACGAGTCGGGCATCGAGATCACGTCGTGATTGGAGACATGGCCCCAGCCGCAATTGCGTCCTTCCCGCCGCTGTGGCGGGGGTGGCGGCTGCGTGGGGTCGCCGTCCAGCCAGCGTTTTACGTCGTAATGGTAGAACTGCTTGCACCACAGCATCCCCGCCGCCGCCTGGCGCAGGACCAAAGCCTCGTCGGCGGTCACATCGGCGGGTGCCAAGGAAGCGAAGAACTCGTCCGCCTCCTGGCGTCGCTTGGTCATGACCGTGGTGAAATCTCGGCCCAGGTCCCCGGCTTCGGCCCCGAAACGCAAACGGATCTGCACGCTGGCGCCCGGCGCCAGTTCCAGGTGGTAGCGCAGAGCGGCCTTGGTACCGGTGAGGGCGGGGTTCACGGTGGGAAGGCCGTTGACGACGTAGTCGTTGATGCCGTCTTTGGGGAAGGGCGGCCCGGGCGTCCCCCACAGCTTCCGCGTGTTGGTGTCGTTGTCACAGAACAAGGCTTCGGGCGGCTTGCCTTCCGGTCCCACGCCGGCGGCGAGGACACGCCGGCCGGTCCGGTCGCATTGTACGGCCACGTTTTGCTGAGCCCCGCCTTCGAGGGCCAGGGACGGCCGTAGAGCACCGAGGTCCCAGCTCCAGCGGTTGCGGTACCAGATCGTGGGGAGCACGTCGAGCGGCGCCGCTTCCGGTCCCGCGTTTTGGACCTCGATGTGCCACAAGATTTCCTCCGGGCCCGCCTTGGCCCACGTGACGGTGACGGCGAAGTAGCGGTCGGCGTCGAAGATCCCCGTATCTATGAGCTCGTACTCGGGTTGGTCGCGGCCGCGCCGGGCGTTCTCGGCCCGCAGCTCGTCATAGGGGAACTTCGCTTGCGGGTAGTGGTAGCGCCACTGCAGCCAGCTCGAGGTGGGTGTGGCGTCCAGGTACCACCAACATTCCTTCACGTCTTCGCCGTGGTTCCCCTGAGCGTTGGTGAGGCCGTACATCCTCTCTTTTAGGATGGGGTCCTGGCCGTTCCACAACGACAGGGCCAGGCATAACAGCTGATCTTCGTCGCAGATGCCGCCCATGCCGTCCTCGTTCCAGCGGTAGGTCCGAGAAATGGCCTGCTCCCAAGGGAAGTAGGACCAGGCCGAACCGTCGGGCGAGTAGTCCTCCCGCACGGTGCCCCAGGCCCGTTCGGCCAAGTAGGGCCCCCACCTTCGCCACCCGACGCCGTAGGCATCGGCTTCTCTCAGGCGTTGCCACTCGGCAACTTCTGTGCTCGGACCGGGGCGGCTCGGCTTGGAGGAGGCACTGTCCATGCCGGCCATCATCGCAGATCCAAGCCGAAACGCCCGGATCTTCTGGCCCCGGCGGGCCCCAGCCGGCCCCTCCGGAGGCCGAAGATGGGAACATGCAGGGCAAATACTTGACTTTGCGGCTCACAACGTCTTTGATGATGTGTTTAGAAAGTGCGAAACACTCAACTTCCCCGCACGTCCCCAGGAGGTGGCGTTGAACCGATCTCAGTTAGTAGACGAGATAGCTAGTACGACAGGCCTAACCAGGCGTCAGGCCGAAGAGGCCGTGGACGCGTTCGTAGGTACTATCGGCGACCAAGTCAGGTCCGGTACCAAGGTGACGATTTACGGTTTCGGGAGCTTCAACCCGACGTCACGCAAGGCCCGCACCGGTCGTAACCCGCGGACAGGTCAGCCCGTCAAGATCGCCGCTTCGAAGGGGATCCGTTTTAGCCCCGCCACCGGCTTCAAGGCTGATCTCAACATGAAGAAGGCCGCCGCTCGCAAGATGGCCGCGGCCAAGACCGCCGCCGCCAAGGCGCCTGCCGCCCGCGCCACGACGGCCAAGACCGCCGCCGCCAAGGCACCCGCGGCCAAGGCTAACGGCCGTGTCGTCGCCCGGGCCACTTCGGCCCGAGCGGCCAAGGCGACCAAGACGGCCCAGGCCGCTCCCGCCAAGGCAAATGGGCGTAAAACGGCGGCCGCCGCCAAGGCGACCGCGCCCCGCCCCGTAGGTCGGCCTAAGAAGGCGGCGGTTACCGTCGCCAAGGCACCGGCCAAGAAAGCGGTCGCCGCCAAGGCGACCACCAAGACGGCTACGGTAAAGAAGTCTGCCTCGGCCAAGGCTGCGCCGGCCAAGACTGCGCCGGTCAAGGCTTCGGCCAAAAAGGCCCCCGCCGCCAAGGCCAGCAAAGCGGCTAAGGCGCCGGCAAAATCAGGCCGGGCCGCCAAGAAGTAAACCGGTCGCCACGCAGTAAGACGACCGGCGGGGCGGCTGGGCGCCTGGCCTAGTGCTTGAGCGTGACAGCTGCCATGTCCGAAGGGAAATCCACGTCCCAGGCCAAGCCTGGGTCGTGGATTACCCGCCACGGCAGGCCCGTACGCACAGCCTCTTCTTGGTGCCGTGAGAACGAGCCGGGACCGTAAGCGAAACGGAACCCGCACCCGGCCGGAAGACTGATCACATTGGTGCCTTCCTCGTGCCGGTCGGGGACCAAAGCGATGCCTTGTACTTCCGCCAATCGTGGGATGTTGCTGGCCAGGGGCAGGTCAGCGTGGGCAACGACCAGTCGCCCGTAACCTTCGGCGCACAACTGGGCCGCTGCCGCGTTTACGGCGCCGTTGAGCCCGATACCAGGCTCCAGTAACGGCCGGGCTCCCCGGCTCAGTGCCCACGTGGCTACTTCTTCGTTGTCGCAAACGACCACCACCGGCAAAGGCACGGCGGCGGCCAGGACGTGCTCGGCCATTTTTTGGGCCAGGGCGGCTCGTTGCTCCGGCCCGAGCACCGGGGCCAGGCGCATCTTGGCGTGGGAAAAAGCCTTTACCGGCACGACTACCACTGCCGTGTGCCCTGAGGTTGTAAGGCGCTCCTCAGAGGGTTGCGAAGGTGCCGCTTCACCGTCAGGCTCGGGAGCAGACCGCCCCAGTGGAGACCCGTCCGGGGCTGTGCTCACCCGGCCCATGATATTGAGCCTGGGCGCCCAACCTCTCCATGGGCCCACCGGTTGCTAGCGTGAAACCATGAAAGTGGCCTTCGGCACGGACGAGACGACCCCGGTGACCGACGAGCTCAAGGCGGAGCTACTGCGCCTGGGCCATGCCGTTTTGGTGGTGGCCGACCCTCTCAGGTGGGCCGACGCGGGCCGCGCCGTGGGCGAAGCCGTCGCCTCAGGCCAAGCCGACGTGGGCATCGTGTGCTGCTACACGGGCACGGGGGTGAGCATGGCGGCCAACAAGGTCCCCGGGGTGCGGGCGGCGTTGTGCGGCGATGTCGAAACCGCTCGCGGCGCTCGCCAATGGAACGACGCCAACGTGCTGGCGCTGAGCTTGCGGCTCACGACGGAAGAACTCGGCCGTGAGCTGATCGAAGCTTTTTTCGCTAACGCGCCCGACGGTTCCGAAGTCGACCAGATAGCCCTCCTGGCTTAAGGCAGGCCGGCCCCCGTGACTACTGGCGCCCGCTATGGGACCGCCCCCACCCTGGCTTTTGAGCGCGACGCCTGGGCGGCGGGCCACGAGGTGGTCGTTGGGATGGACGAGGTGGGCAGGGGAGCGTGGGCGGGCCCGTTGATGGTGGGGGCGGCGGTAGTGCCCCGGGGCCGGCGGGTGTACGGCGTCAGGGACTCCAAGGCCCTGCCCGAGGACCGTCGGGAAGCGATGTTCGACCGCGTGGCCGGCTGGTGCGGGGCATGGGCCGTAGGCGGGGCTACGCAAGTCGAATGCGACACCCTGGGCATGGCCGACGCCCAACGCCTGGCCGCCCGTCGGGCCCTGGAAGGGCTCGGGCTGGTCCCCGACTTGGTGCTGATAGACGGGAACTGGGACTTTGCCGGCACCGGCAACACGGTGCGGATCGTTCGCGGCGATGCCCGCTGCCTGTCCATTGCGGCCGCGTCCATGCTGGCCAAGGTGACGCGCGACCGGCAGATGCGAGCGCTGGCGCCCAACTATCCCCATTACGAGTTCCAGGCCAACAAGGGCTACCCCTGCTGGCGCCACAAAATGGCGCTCCAGGCCTACGGCCCATGCGCCATCCACCGGCGGACGTGGGTGTTCATGGACTCGCTCAGCTGGGACATGCGGGCCCGGCGGCCCGGCCTGTCGAGCGGGGAGCCGGACGGGTACTTTGATGCGGGGCCTGGCTACGACGAGGAGCGCGCCAGGGAGGACGGGCACGCCAGGGAGGACGGGCACGCCAGGGAGGACGGGCACGCCAGGGAGGACGGGGGCGAGTGATCATCGAAGTCGAAGGGCTGCGCAAATCTTTCGGCCCCGTCGAGGCGCTGCGGGGCATCGACTTTTCGGTGGCCGAGGGCAAGGTGCTCGGCCTGCTCGGCCCCAACGGGGCCGGCAAGACGACCGCCGTCCGCATCCTCACGACTCTGCTGGTACCAACGGGCGGCCGGGCGCGCGTGGCCGGGTTCGACGTCGCTCACCACCCAGGGGCGGTGAGGCGGGTCATCGGCTTGGCCGGCCAGGCCACGGCCATAACTCCCGACCTCACCGGTTTCGAGAACCTCGAGATGGCCGGTCGCTTGTACCACCTGGGACGCCAGACGTCCCGCCAGCGCGCCGGCGAACTGCTGGAACGTTTCGACCTGAGCGACGCCGCCGGGCGCCAGGCCAAGACTTATTCCGGTGGCATGCTGCGGCGCCTGGACCTGGCGGCGAGCCTGATCGGGCGGCCGCGGGTCCTGTTCCTGGACGAGCCCACCACCGGCCTCGACCCCCGCAGCCGGCTGGGCATGTGGGCCATCATCCGCGAGCTGGTGGCGGTGCGCACGACGCTGTTGCTCACCACCCAGTACATGGACGAGGCGGACGAGCTGGCCGACGACATCGTGGTGATCGACCACGGCCTGGTGATCGCCTCAGGCACGTCCGAGGTGCTGAAGGACCGGATCGGAGGCGACGTGGTGGAGTTCTCCGTAACTGACCGGGCGCAGCTGCAGGCCGCCGTGGACGCCGTGGCCAGCCTGGGCGACGGTTCACCGATGGTGGACGCCGAGCAGGGGCGGGTCCAGGTGCACGCCGGGGGCCAGGGTTCCCAGGTCCTGGTCGAAGCCGTCCGGCGTCTCGACGCCGCCGGGGTGCACACGACAGGCCTGGCGCTGCGGCGGCCCTCGCTCGACGACGTGTTCATGTCGCTTACCGGCCACGTGGCCGAGGACCTGGTGGCGGGCGACGGCACCGGCCGGCAGAAGGGCCGGCGCGGCAATAAAGGCGACGGCTCAGGAGGTCAGCACTGATGTCTGATGAGGGCACCATGACGGGCGGGCGCCCCGGTAGCGTCGGGACCGGCCCGGGGCTGGACGTGGTGGCGCCCAGGGCCCAGAGGGCCGAGGACCTGGCAACACCCAGCCTGGCCCACAGGGCGCGCTGGGTCGTCGAGGACTCGGTCGTGATGACCAAGCGCAACCTGATCGTTTGGTGGCGGGTGCCGGCTTACATCTTCTTCACCGTCATCCAGCCCCTCATGTTCGTCCTGCTGTTCCGCTACGTCTTCGGCGGGGCGATCAAGGTGCCCGTGCCCGGCGGGTACGTCAACTACCTGATCCCGGGGATCATCGGCCAGACGGCGGGCTTTGCTTCGTTCAGCACGGCCATCGGGTTGTCCCGGGAAATCTCGCGGGGCGGGATCGACCGGATCCGGAGCATGCCCACGGCCCGGGCGGCGTTCCTGGTGGGCCGCCTGACGGCCGACACGCTGCGCCTGCTGTTGACCGTACTGGTGATGGTGGGCGTGGGCTATGTCGTCGGTTTCCGTTTCAGCGGCGGGGTCGGGTACGCCATCGGCATGATCGCCCTCGCCACCCTGCTGGCCCTGGCCGTTTGCTGCGTCTCGGCCTTCATAGGCTTGGCGGTGAAGGACGAGGAAGCCGTGCAGGCCTTCGGGCTCATCTGGGTGTTCCCCTTGACTTTCGTCTCGTCCGCTTTCGTCCCCATCCAGAGCATGCCCTCCTGGCTGCAAGGTTTCGCCCGCCACCAGCCTTTCACCGAGGTAATCAACGCCCTGCGCATCCTGGCCCTCGGGCAGAAGGTCCAACCCGTCGTGGGCCAGAGCCTGAGCTCCGCCGTGTGGCAAAGCCTGGCCTGGATAGCGGCTACCATCATCGTTTTCGTCCCGCTGGCGACGCGCGCCTACCGGCGGGCGTAACCAGGCCGATCTCTCGGTTTGCTTGCTCGTCGGCCCCTGCCCGAGGCCGGCCTTGGTGAACTGGGACCGCGGGAGGCCGAGATGACAGACCCATTGGTCGACAGCGCCCTGGCCCGGGCGGCGGGCGCCTTGCCCGGCCACGAGGACCGGCCGGAGCAACGGGAGATGGCCGCCGCCGTGGGCGCCGCCATCAGGTCGCAGCGCCACCTGGTCGTGCAGGCGGGCACGGGCACGGGCAAGAGCCTGGCGTACCTGGTACCGGCGCTGGCCCTGGGCGCCCGGGTCGTGGTCTCGACGGCCACCAAGGCGCTCCAGGACCAGTTGGCCCATCGCGACCTCCCACAGCTGACGCGGTCTTTGGGGGTGCCCTTCGAGTTCGCGGTGCTGAAGGGCCGTTCCAACTACATCTGCCGCCAGCGGGTCAACGAGCTTGCCGGCGGCGGCCAGCAGATGGCCCTGGGGGAGGGCGCGGGGCCCGAGGGAGCTCAGGCGTTGGGCCGTCTGGGCCGGGAGCTACGCCGCCTGATGGCGTGGGCGGGAGGGCCGGACGGGGCTGTGACCGGTGACGACGTGGTCGTTGTGGAAGACCGGCCGGGTGGGCGGGCCGGGCCCCGGGGGCGGGGACGGGAGGTCCCCACGGTGAGCGGCGACAGGGCCGAGCTTTCGTTCGAACCCAGCGAGGCGGCGTGGGCCCAGGTGAGCACCGGATGGCGGGAGTGCCCGGGTGCCGCCCAGTGCCCCTCGGGAGGGGGGTGCTTTGCCGAAGCGGCTCGCCGCCGGGCGGCCGAAGCCGACGTCGTGGTGGTGAACACCCACCTTTACGCCACCTCCCTGGCCATCAAAGAAGCCGAACTGTTGCCTGCCCACGACGTGGTGGTCTTCGACGAGGCGCACGAGCTGGAGGACATTGCCTCGGCCGCCCTCGGCTTCGACCTCAACCAGGCCCGCCTGGTCGCCCTGGCCCGACTGGCCCGCCCGCTCGGGGTGGACGCCTCCGCCGTGGCCGCCCTCGAGGACGCCGCGGTGGTCCTGGCCGGTGCGCTGCGCCCGCACCGGGACCAAGCGCTGGCCCGGCCCCTGCCTGAGGAAGTCTCCACTGCCCTGGTACTGGTGCGCGAGCGGGTCAACCAGGCCCTGGACGAGCTGCGCCAGGCGGCGCGCGCCTCGGGCGCGAGTACGGCCGGTGGGGCCGGCCCGGGGGACGCAGGGCCCCAAGCGCGACGGTCACGGGCGCAAAAAGCGGCGGCCCATTTGCTCGAAGACGTGAACGAGATACTGGAACTGCCCGCCAGCCAGATCGCCTGGGTCGAAGGCCCCGAGCACGGGCCCGTGCTGCGGGTGGCGCCCATCGACGTCGGGGAGGTCCTTGTCGAGCGGCTCTGGAGTCGGGAGGACGCCCCGACGGCGGTCATGACCAGCGCCACCATCCCGCCCCGCCTGGGCCAAAGGCTCGGTCTGCCGGCCGGTTCCTACGACGAGCTCAATGTCGGCAGCCCTTTTTGTTACCCCGACCAGGCGTTGCTCTATTGCCCGGTGCACCTGCCCGACCCCCGGGACGCCCGCTTCGAGGCGGCCATGCACGACGAACTGGTGGCGCTGATCGAGGCCGCCCAGGGGCGGGCGCTGGCCCTGTTCACCAGCTGGCGGGCCATGCAGGCGGCGGCGGAAGAGGTGCGCGGCCGGGTGCCGTGGACGGTGTTCACCCAGTCGGACCTGCCTAAGCCGAAACTGGTGGCCGAGTTCAGTGCCGACGAGCATTCTTGCCTGTTCGCCACCATGGGGTTCTGGCAGGGCGTCGACGTCCCCGGGGCCTCGCTGTCGCTGGTCACCATCGACCGCCTTCCTTTCCCTCGGCCCGACGACCCTCTCCTGCGCGCCCGGCGCGCCGCTCTCGGGCCGAGGGCGTTCGAGCTCATCGACGTCCCTAGGGCCGCCACCCTGCTGGCGCAGGGAGCGGGCCGGCTGGTGCGCTCCAAGCAGGACCGGGGGGTGGTGGCCGTGCTCGACCGGCGGCTCGGGAAAGCCCGCTACCGCTGGGAACTGGTCAACGCCCTGCCCCCGATGCGGCGTACGCGGTCGCGGGCCGACGTGGAGGCGTTCTTCGAAGATCTGCGCGCCCGGGGCGCTCGTCCTGGCTAGGGGCCAGGCGCGCTTAAGGCGCCACGGGCCTGTCCACGCACAGGCCCTGCCCACGCACAGGCCCGGCGCCGTAACCGGCTCCGGGAGGCCTTATGTCTCAGGAGCTCCCGCAGCTATCAGGAGCCCCCGCCTTCCGCCTCAGCTGTTGACCGCTATCGCGGACAGGACCTCAGTTGTAGGCCTCGGAGTGGTCCTGGTCCGTGCCGTCCTGGTCCGTGCCGTGCTGGTCCGTGCCGTGCTGGTCCGTGCCGTGCTGGTCCGTGCCGTGCTGCTCGG
>JBEKNX010000184.1:0-8864 GCA_049522375.1 Acidimicrobiales bacterium
CCGCCGCGCCCTGGCCGTCATCGACAAAAACATCAATGAATACGTCCTAAACGCGCGCCTTGATTCGGCTGCTTGAAACTTGTCACAACATCCCGGCTTGGGTCCCCTGAGTAGGACTAGCTCTCTCGCAGCCGCCACTGCTTCCATCCAAAGGGGGAGCACCTGGGCCTGGCTGTGCTCACCTCCACCGGCAGCGCTCCGGAGCGGACAGCGGCTAGTGGAGGTTTTACCCCGGCAGAGCAGGACCGCCACTGTTGGTTACTGCACGGCACCGACGTCGCAGTGCTGTCCTGCGCTGCTGCGCACGCCGCGCTGGTCCGTAGCCGGGCACATTGTCACAGAGCGGCCGTTGAGGACCAGAGTGGTGTTGTACGGGATCGCGCCGACGGCCGGGTTGCCGACAAGGGGCAGCATCGTCTCGGTGGGCCCTCCGTTGTCCGCCAGCGGCCCCAGCTCGCCAGCGCCATGGCGGACGTCGCCTGCAGCGGTCCTGACGCAGGTGGTGCTCCCGATGTTGTAGCCCTCGTCGTTCCAGAGCCCTCCGGTCGACTCACCACAAGCCCCGTTGAGGATGTCCCCCGAGGCCCACAGCGTCGTGAAGTTGTCGAGGGTCCCACCGGCTCTCTGCGCACTGTTCCCCGAGAAGGTGGATGCGGTGACAACAAGCGTGCCGGTCCCTTCGTTGTCCCCGTTGTCTATGGCGCCGCCGTCACCGTTCTTGTCGAAGACCAAAAGCTCGGTCGAACTGACGCGGCCGGTCGCCGTATTGCCCGTGAACGTCGAAGCCGCCACTACTAGGTTGCCGCTCACGTTCAAACTGTCCCCATTGTCGATGGCACCGCCGTTCCCGGTGGCGCTGTTAGCGACGAACGTTGAGCCCGAAATGCTGGTGCTGGCGAGGCCGGACACGCGCCGGCCGTTGTCGATCGCCCCTCCGTAGGCGGCTGTATTGGCCGAGAAGGTCGAGCCTGACACGCGGCCTGTCCCGGTCACATCGGCAATGGCGCCGCCGTACTTAGAAGCGTTCGCCGTTAATGTGGAGCTCGACACGCTGAACGTACCTGTCCCTCCGTTGTCGCCATTGTCGATGGCCCCCCCGCCGTCGGTAGCAGCTAAGTCGCCCGTCGCCGTGTTCCTCGAAAACGTGGAGGCGGAGACAGTGAGCGTCCCCGTTCCTCCGTTGTCGCCGTTGTCGATGGCCCCTCCATCACCTGTGCCCCCCTTGGTCGCGATGGCCGAATTGCCCGAGAACGTGGAGGAGGAGACGGTGAGCGTCCCCGTCCCTCCGTTGTCGCCGTTGTCGATGGCCCCTCCATCACCTGTGCCTCCCTTCGCGCCAACGGCCGAGTCACCGGAGAACCGGGAGCCGGAGACGTCGAGCGTGCCGCCGCCGTGGTTGTCCCCGTTATCGATTGCGCCCCCGTTGCGTGCCACATCGTCCAAGAACGTGCAACCCGATATGTCCAACACGCCGCCGCCGGCGTTCTCTATTGCCCCGCCGTAGTTCGTGGCGGTGTTGTCGGCATCTTGGAAGGTTACGTAGTCCATGTTGACGCGCGCCCCGGAGTAAATGGTCAAGATAGGCCCGTTGCACGCGGTCGTCGTGCAGCCTGTGCCTTGCCCGCGATTCCCGTCCAGGACCGGGCGGGCTACTCCCGGTGCGGGTTGCATCTCAACGGGTACCGGGGACTTCGCAAGAGCGGCGCGCAGCGTCCAATTGCCGACGTAGTGCGCGGTGCTACCAGGAGTAGCCAAAGCTACCGTCCCGCCGCGGTTGGCGAGCGTCAGGGCCTCCCCGAGCTTGCACTGTTTGCTGGTGTCGGCAGTTGGTGGGCAACTAGAAGGCAAGACGGCGCGCCCGTTGGCATAAGCGTAAAAAGTCGTCGCCGTCGTCGCCGACGCCGGGGTGGCCGACGCAGTGAGCCCGAGCGTCACACCGGCCATGAACAAGACTGAAATCCCGGCAGGCACACCGCCGCGCCCCATCAGGACCGTCGCTGGGCGGCGGAGTGCGAAATGCCTCTTGTTAGGGTGGGAGAGCCTCATAGCGTGTTCCTATTCTTTTCCAGGCGGCACGCACTTGGGCATCCTGCCGGCGAGCCGACAATGGACGGGTATACGGGCCATCATGCCGGTCAGCCACGGGGAGTGCTGCTGTCCGTGCTAGCCCTTGACGGACCCTGCTGTCAGGCCGGACACGACGGCCTTGCGGAAGATGATCACCATGAGGGCGATGGGGAGGACCGCGATGCAACTCGCGGCGAAGTAGGCCCCATAAGGCACCGTGAACTGGGTGCCGAACGATGCGATCCCCACCGGTATGGTCTTCTTGCCGAAGTCGAACGAGAGGGCCATCAAGAACTCGGTCCAGCAGGCGGTGAACGTGAAGACGCCGGCCGTGAATATGCCCGGCGTGACCTGGGGCAGGATAACTGACCAGAGGGTGCGCAGAACGCCGGCCCCGTCTATACGGGCGCTTTCCTCCATCGACATGGATATCCCGAGGAAGTAATTGCGGAGTATCCATATGGCGAAGGGGAGGTTGAAGGCAGTGTAGGGGAATATGAGGGCTTGGTACGTATTGAGCCACCCCATGTCGCGCATGACGAGGTAGAGGGGGGCGACCACGGCGATCTGGGGGAAGACCGAGATCATGAGCAAGCCCACCATCAACGGGTACTTGCCGCGTACTGGTAGGCGCCCGAAGGCGTAGCCGGCCAGGGTCCCGAGGAACAGGACGAGCGCCGTGGAGCAACAGGCCACCACGAGCGAGTTTATGACGAAGCCACCGAAGCCGTCCGAGAAGGCCGCACGGTAACTCGAGGTACTGATGGGGTTCGGGAAGTACTGCGGCGGGCTCGCCCCGACGTTGTACTGTGTCTTGAAACTGGACGACAGCATCCAGTACAAGGGCAGGAGCACGAAGAGGGCGATCAGTAGCGCCCCCAGGGGGACGAGCACGCGGCTCAAAGTGTGGCCGGGCCGGTTACGCACTGATGGACTCCTTCCCGACCTGCGCCTTGAACGCACGCAGGAACACCAGGCAACCGATCAGGACTATCGCCCCAGTGCTGACTGCCACGGCAGCGCCTGGCCCGAAATCGATGTCGGTGAACATGGTGTTGTAGCCCAATATGGCAAGGGACTGGGTGGCAGTGCCCGGCCCGCCGCCTGTAAGGACGTAAGGCAGGTCGAAAAGCCCGAAGGCTTGCAGCATCCGGAACAGGACGGCTATGCCTATCGTCGGTCGCAGTAGCGGCACGGTGATCCGCCAGAAGGTTTTCCAACCCGAAGCCCCGTCGACCTCGGACGCCTCGAAGAGCTCTTCCGGGATCATCACCAAGCCCGCCAGGACGATGATGGCCACGAACGGCGTGGTCTTCCAGATGTCGGCAAACATGAGGCAGATGGTGGCGGGCAGGGGCGTGCCGAGGAGATTGGGTGACCCCAGCCCCAGGAAATGGAATATCCGGTCAAGGACCCCGTAGGTCGGGTCGTAGATGTAACCCCACAGCTCAGCCGAAATGACCGTTATCAACGACCACGGGATGAGCATGAGCGCCATCATGAAGCCTCGGCCGGCCGTGAGGCGCTCCAAGATCAGGGCAAACACCGTCCCGAGCGCGAGCTCCACCACGACTGTGACGGCAGTGAACAGGACGGTGAACCACAGGGCATGGTGCCACAACCCAGAGGTCACCACCTTGTCGTAGTTGGAGGCGGTGAGCCCCTGCAGGGTGAAGCCGCTGCCCGTGACGTTCACGTTCTCGACGGAGAGCAGCACGGAGAAAAGGATTGGGAAGATGGTGAATGCCGCGATTACGAATAATGCGGGCGCAGAAAAGCCCCAACCAAGGCGGGCAAAGCGGCGACGGATCTGGTCCGGGCGGCCCTTTACCGTGGGGAGCACGTGAGCCGGAGCCTCGGCAAGCGTGCCTGGTGCGAGATCGGTGGGTGCCAACTGGCCTCCTTCCTGCATTAGGCCTTGCTGACGGCCCCAGTTGTAGTGGGGCCGTCAGCAAATTGCCAATCTGGGTTTATAGGCCGCTGGAGCTGACTGCTGTCTTGAGCTGGCTGGCCATGGCGGCGGCGGCCGCGGCCGGTGAGGAAGAGCCGGCAAGGGCCGAGTTGAAGTTGGTGTAGATGGCTTGGGATATTTGGGGGTAGTTGGGGTTCTGCGCGGGGCGCGGGACGAGCTTGGTCTTGGACAGCACGGCAAACGGGGCGTTCAAAGCCTTGATCGCCGGGTTAGCCCGGACGGCAGCATTGGTCGGGATCTCGGACCACGGTGGCTTTGCCTCGATCGTCTGAGCCACGGTGCCGGTGATGAAGTTGATGAAGTCCAGGTCAGCGGTGACGTTCTTCGAATGGGGGTTGATGTAAAGGTTCCAGCCACCGATGTTGGAGTAGCCCGGGTAGGGCTCGCCGGCAAAGGTGGGCAGCGGGGCGACGCCAACGTGGCCGATGACCTTGGACCCAGTTCCCTGGGCCGTCGAGTAGGCGTAGTCCCAGTTGCGCAGGAAGGCGGCCTGGCCGTTGTCGAAGGCGTCGTTTGCCTGAGTCTCTTCGAAGGTGTCCACCGAGTTCGGGGACGCACCCGAGGTTACGAGGCTCCGGACCAAGGTGAGGACCTTGGTCGCGTCGGCCACGTTGAAGACGGACGCGGTATCAGTCGAGTTGAGCACTTGACCACCAGTGTCGGCGTAGTACTCCATGAAGTCGCAGGTGCCCCCCTCGTAAGAGTTGCCCTCGAAGACGAAACCGTACTTGACCTTACCCTGCTTGACTAGGGTGGCGGCGTCGGACTCGAGCTGCTCCCAGGTCTTGGGGACCGACATGCCGTCGGCCTTCAGGAGGTCGGTCCGGTAGTAGAGGAAGCCCTGGTCCTGGAAGAACGGCGCCCCATAGACTTGTCCGTGATAGCTCGCGCCGGCAACCAGCCCGGGGGCGAAGCGTGTCCAGAAGCTGGCCGGCAGGTACTTGGAGAGCGGCAACGCCAACTGGTGAGCCCCGAACTGCCCGGGCCAGATCACGTCTCCCATAAACACGTCGGGCTCGCTGGCGCCACCAGAGATCGTGGTCACGAGGTCGGCGCGGTTTGTGTCGGTGTCGCTGGGCGCGGTCTCGATCTTGACGGTAATGCTCGGGTAGGCCTTTTCAAAAGCGCTGACCAGGGCTGGGCGCAGGTCCGGCTCGTTGGAACCAGGACTGATCGGGCTGGCCCACCACGTGATGGTCGTGGTGGAAGTCGCCGCGTGGGCGACAGTCCCGGGTAGGGCGGCCAAAGCGGCCATGCTCAGTGCTGCAGTCGCAGTGGCCATGGCGGCGTGCCAGCACCGTTTCTGCAGGATATTTAACCTCATTCTGGCGCAACTCCTTTCATTTGTTTGCGCAGGTGACGACCCCCCAGAATTGTGGCCTGGGCCAAGGTCGTCGCGGACGGGGGTCGCCCGCTGCACGAAGGGCGCTTATTCCTGGCCCCTCGAGCCAAAGAACCGTCGTGGTGCCCCACGCCCGGTTGGGGGTGGGGGGAACCTCCTCGACGGTGTTTCCCCGGGGGTCGGCCATAACCTGGCGCACAACGGGAAGCCCCGAGTTGCGCCGAGCCAAGCCGCTCCGGGAGAGCAGGTACGGATCGGTAGTTCAGGCCGGGAGCCATTGTTCAGCGCTCCTGGCCGACGCCGACGGGTTCAAGCCAGCTGCTAGGACCATCGGGACCGTCATCGCTGGGGGGAGGAGGCGCAGCCGAGCTATAGCCTTCCGCGCAGACGCTCGTTGTGCCCCTCACGACGAGCGTCACCCTGCCCACTAGATGTACCGCCGGTCGACCACCGGGTTGCGCGACCGAGCTGACGAGGTGCTCGGCAACGCGGCGGCCTTGGTCTTGGACATCTTGGGAAACTGTCGTCAGGCCGAGGTACTGAGCCATCGGGTGACCGTCGAAGCCGATCACGGAGATGTCCTCGGGAACGTGCAGGCCTACCCGCCGCAGGGCTCGGACCACTCCTAAGGCCATCTCGTCGGTTTCGACAAGGACTGCGGTCGGCATTGCCGGGCGACCCAGCAACTCGGCAACCGCTGACTCGCCCCCTGCGATAGTCCCCTCGGCGATAACTTCCATTTCCGGCCCGATGTGCACCCCGGCTTGGCTGAGGGCGGCGTGGTAGCCGGCTCGCCGCCGGCGAGGCAAGGTCAAGCCCACAGGCTCGTCCGTGGCGCTGGCGATGACACCAATACGCCGGTGCCCAAGGTTGAGGAGGTAGCGCACCGCCATGGAGGTGCCTGCCATCTCGTCGGCAACGGCGCTCGAGAACCCCTCGATCCCTCCGCCGACAATGCAAACCGGGACGTCGAGCTCTTGCAGCGCGACCACCTCAGGACCGCTGAGGGCCAGCCCGACGAGCACCACACCGTCTACGCGCCTGCTCAGCGCGCCTGAGCAGAAGTAGTCCCGTCGCGTGCCGGGGTCGCTCACCCGACATAACAGCAGATCCAAGCGGGCATCCCTGACCACCGGTTCGATCCCACCGAGGAGGTCGCCGAAGTACCACGAGGTAACGGTCGGGGCCACGATGGCCACCGAGCCGGCGCGACCGGTGGCTAAACGGTGAGCAGCGGGCGATGGGCTGTAGCCCAGCTGCTGGGCTACCTTCCTCACCTGCTCACTGGTGGATGTAGACACGCCGGTAAGCCCTCGTAGGGAACGCGAGACGGTAGAGGAAGAAACCCCTACCGCGCAGGCAATGTCATAGATAGTCGCTCTTGTCATCGCTCACCCCCCCACAGTCCTCATGGCCCCGGTCGCCGGCCGATCGGTTGATGCCACTAGTCGACCGGCAATTCACCGGCGGCGCCGCTCCTGTTACTTATGGTCTTTTCCTCGACGCGGCCGTGCCTTAGGTCGGGGCACGGAAGTCGTCGCCCGAGCGACCAGTTCCGTGACCGCCTCCAGCTGGGACGCGCCCCTCTTAGCCGGGCTCACCAAAGCATCCAAGACCTGGCAAGCAATATTGAGGCCTTGCGCCCGCACCTGCTGTGCCACGGTCGTCAAGTCGAAGTACTCAGCCATCGGGTGGTTGTCGAAGCCAACGACCGAGATTTCCTCAGGGACTTGGATGCCGAAGCGGCGGAAGGCGCGCAAGGCGCCAAAGGCCAGCTCGTCGGATTCGGCAAACACCGCAGTGGGGAGCGAACTGCCCCCGAGCAACTGGGTAGCCGCCTTTTCACCGCCTTCGACCCCGTAGTCGGCGTGCACCTCCAGCTGAGGGTCGGGAGTGATGCCCGCCGCCCGCAGAGCGTCCAGGTACCCGGCCCGGCGCTCGACGGGCACGGTGAAATGCATCTCCCGGTCGGGGTCAGAGGAAATGATGGCTATTCGTTCGTGGCCCAGGTTGATCAGGTGGCGAATTGCGCCCGCTGCCGCCTCGCGGTCATTTATGAGAACGCTGTGGAACCCGTTCACGCGGGCGCCGACGATACCGACCGGGATGCTGAGGGCGCGCAGTGCGCGGACCTCGGGTTTAGTAACCGCAAGGGTTACTAGCACCACGCCGTCTACGCGCTTGCGCAGGAGCCCAGAGGAGAAGTACTCCTTGCGGCTTTCCGTGTCCTTGACGTTGTAAAGCAGGAGGTCGTAGCCCGTGCCGCGCAACGCAACCTCTACTCCGGCCAGGATCTCGGCAAAAAACCAACGATCGATAAAGGGCATGACGACTGCGATACTGTCAGTACGGCCGGTAGCTAGGCGAGAGGCCGAAGGTGAGACGGCGTACCCAAGTTGTTGGGCGACCTCTTTCACCCGGCGGGTCGTCTCGGCACCGACACGTCCAGCCCCGCTCAGGGAACGCGAAACCGTCGACGTCGAAACACCGGCAAGCCGGGCGACCTCATCTATCGTCGGCTTCACCACCACCCTTGCCGTTCCCCTTTCGCTCAATTGCTAGCCGTGCGCTCGGGCCCTGGTCGCGGCCCCTAAGGGCGGGCCCACGAGCACTATACGCGGCTCGCAAGGCGTGCGCAAGGGCTTGCGCATTGATTCACACTGGCGGGTTAGGTGCCCCAAGAACTAGTTATTTGGACTGCCTAACACGGGCGAGCAAGGGCTTGCACAGATCCGCTTCCCACACCCACAACCGGTGCCTGTGGTCGAGCGTGACGCCGGGTGCGTCAACTATGTTGAGCCCTGTGGCCGAACGCAGAACGCGCGAGCGGATCGAGCTTTGGTCTGACGACCTCATGTCGGCGCTCGCCGGCCTCTACCCGACGCGGGCAGGGGCCGTGTACCAGCGACTGGTTGACCTGGTGGTCGCCGCATCCAAGGAGCGAGGTCCCTCTTTGCTCCTGCTCGACTCCGAACGCGAGCGCGACAGCGACTGGTACCTCCACAATGACAGGGTCGGTTACGCCGCGTACGTAGACCGCTTCGGGCACGACTTCAAAGGTTTGGGCCGGCGAGTCAGCTACCTGAGGGACCTCGGTGTCAACGTCCTCCATCTCATGTCAGTCCTCCAGCCTCGCGGAGGCGACAACGACGGAGGCTTTGCCATCAAGGACTACCGCCAACCAGACCCCCACTTGGGGACGTTAGCGGACTTGAAGGCGATCATCGACCGCCTTCGTAGTGCGGGGATAAGCACGTGCGTGGACCTGGTGATGAACCACACGAGCTCTGACCATGAATGGGCCATGGAGGCGCGGCGCGGTTCGGCCTACCACCGTGGGCTTTACCTGACGTTCCCGGACCGGCAGATGCCCGACGCCTACGAGAGGACGCTCCCTGAGGTGTTCCCGACCATGTCACCCGGGAACTTCACTTGGGTTGACGAAATGAAGACGTGGGTCTGGACGACGTTCCGTGACTTCCA
>JBEKNX010000185.1:0-8862 GCA_049522375.1 Acidimicrobiales bacterium
CCGTCGGCCGAGAGCTCCCACGCCAGTTCGTCGTCGGCCAGGACCACTTCGAGGATCTCCCGGAGACGGGCCCGGACGTCCTCGGACGTGACATCGACGAGGGCCTCGACGCGGCGGTCAAGGTTGCGCTCCATCATGTCGGCAGAGCCAATGAGGTAGCGGCCGCCAGACGGGAGGCTGAGCCCCACCCGCCCGGGCGGGGCCGGCATCGTGCCGCCCTCGTTGTCCGTGCGGGCCGGGCGGGGCCCAGCCTCGCCGGCGAAGGTGGGGGGCCGAGCGAGAGCACCGGCGCCTTCACTGAAATAGAAAATCCGGGAGTGTTCCAGGTAACGCCCGACCAGCGAGCGCACTCGGATATTTTCGGAAAGGCCGAGGACGCCCGGGCGAAGGCAGCACATGGCCCGGATTATCAGGTCGACCTGCGTGCCCGCCTGTGACACGGCATAAAGCGCGTCGATGATCTTCTTGTCCACCAGGTTGTTCAATTTCCAGACGATACGGCCGTTTGCGCCGTACGAGCCCTCCTTCTCGATCAGCTCGATCATTTTCGAACGCAGGGCAAGGGGGGCGACTATCAATTGACGATAAGTCGCTTGGCGGCTGTAGCCGGTCAGGAAATTGAAAAGATCCGTCAGGTCCTCGCCCACGGCCGACGAGGCCGTGAGTATGCCGACATCTTCGTACAGCCGTGCGGTGGACGAATTGTAGTTCCCGGTGCCAACGTGGCAGTAACGGCGGATACGACCACCTTCCTCGCGAACTACCAGCGAAGTCTTGGCGTGGGTCTTCAGTCCGATCAACCCGTAAACGACGTGCACGCCCACCTGCTCCAGCGCCCGGGCCCAACCGATGTTCGCCGCTTCGTCACCCCTTGCCTTTAATTCCACCAGGGCGGCGACCTGCTTGCCCCTTTCGGCGGCACGGATCAAGGCCGTGACAACGGGGCTGTCCCCCGACGTCCGGTACAACGTCTGCTTGATAGCCAAAACCTTGGGATCGCGAGAGGCTCTTTTGATGAACGCCTCCGTGGACAAGGCGAAGCTCTCGTAGGGATGGTGCAAGAAAATGTCACCTTCGGCGATGGCGGCGAAGATGTCCTGAGGTTCGTCTTCGAAGGCGAACAACCGGCTCGGCATCACCGGTGAAAAAGCTTCGTCCTTCAGGTCGGGCCGGTCGAGCTCGTGCAATGCCCACAGGCCGCCGTAATCCAAAAGCCCATCGACCTTGTAAACATCCTCGGGGCGCAGGTCCAGCTCCCGCATGAGCAGGTCACGGACCTCCGAGCTGAACGCGGGCTCAACTTGAAGGCAAACAGCCCGCCCGAAGCGCCGCCGGCGGAGCTCCATCTCGACCGCTTCGAGCAGGTCGTCTGCTTCTTCCTCGGCCAAAGTCAGGTCGGCGTTACGGATCACGCGGAAGGCATGGCAGCTCTCGATCTCCATGCCGGGGAAGAGCTCGGCCAGGAAGGCGGCAATGACCTGCTGCACGGGCACGAAGCGCTCGTTGTCGGGAAGGCCCAGGAACCCCGGCAGCAAGGGCGGGACCTTGACCCGGGCGAAGCGGCGGTCGCCCCGTTGCGGGTCACGCACCATTACGGCCAGGTTGAGCGAGAGGTTGGATATGTACGGGAAGGGATGGCCCGGGTCGACACCGAGCGGTGTCAGTACGGGGAACATCTGAGCCTCGAAAACCGACTCGGCGTAGGCCATGTCCTCGGGCCCCAGCGAGCTCCAGGGCACCAGGCGGCAGCCGTGGGCGGCAAGCTCAGGCACGACGACGTCGTTGTAAATGCGCGCCTGCTGCTCGAGCATCCCTTCGACCTCGACGCGGATGGCCCGCAACTGGTCGGGGACGGCCAACCCGTCGGGCGCCGTGCCCGAGAGGCCGGCGGCCAGCTGGTCCTTGAGGCCGGCCACTCTGACCTGGAAAAACTCGTCCAGGTTGCTCGAGAATATGGCCAGGAACTTTGCCTTCTCCAGTAGCGGTTGCTCGGGCGCTTCGGCCAAAGCGAGGACCCGGCGGTTGAACTCGAGCCAGGAGAGCTCTCGGTTGATGTACCGGCGTTCATTGCCGAGCTTGCCTACTTCTGGCGTCCCTGCTTCTGACGTGCCCCCGTCGGGGGTGCCCGCGTGCGACGCGCCCCCCTCGGGCGTGCCTGTCCCCGGCCTGGGCTCTTGGAGCGCGTCTACGCCCGGGGCGGCCGACATACCCCTCACGCTACTGCGCGCACTTGCTCAAAGCAGTTGATCCGAGCTTGGCGAACGGGCAAGCGAGCCCGGTGCTCGGCGCTCTGCGGCCCCAAGCGCGCCGCTGAGGCATAAAAAGGAGAGCTTCTCAGCCCTCGGTCGTGCCAATAAAGTCGTCCTCGTCCTCCGGCACGCCAAGGTCCCACTGGAGCAGCACGTTTTCGCGCTCGGTGTCGCGTATGATGCGCTCCCGGTTGCGCCTGAACTGCGGGTCGTGAGGGGGTAGCAAGAGCAACCGGGCCAGGATCCGCTGGCGAAGCTCCTCCATCAGGTTGCGGTCCCCGAAGTCCGAGTCGACTCTCCAGTGCGGGGCGACGGGCCCCAGGTAGACGACCCGGACGTGGCCGCGAGGCGGGCCGGCGGCTTCTGACTGCTGGCTGGACATGCGCTGAGCATAGGTGACGTCTGCCACCCGTCTACCCAAGTTCGCTGACGGACAGCGCCCGGAGGCGGTTGGCGGCACTGGTGACGGCCTGCAGGGAAGCATCCAAGATGCTCGAGTCTAGGCCGACGCCCCAGACGACAGCGTCTCCGGAACCCGCTTCGACGTAGGCGACCGACGAGGCGCCACTGCCGGCCGTCAGCGCGTGCTGATGGTAGTCCAGTACGGACAGCTCGACGCCGACCTGGCGCAGGGCGTTGACGAAAGCGTCGATCGGCCCGTTGCCCTGGCCGACGGCGCTGCGGTGTTCTGCTTCCACCAACAGCTGGGCGACCACCTTGGTGATGTGCGCGTCGCCAGTCCTCTCGGTCGTCACCTCCGTGCCCAGAAGCCGCAAGCCGGCATCCTGGGCCAGGTAAGTCTTCTCGAAGACCTCCCAGAGCTCGGAGGGCTTGATCTCGGTCCCGCTCGCCTCGGTCACCGCCTGGACGGCCCGGGAGAACTCGACCTGCAGGCGTCGGGGCAGGTCGAGACCGTGCTCGGTGCCCATGATGTAGGCGACACCGCCCTTGCCGGACTGGCTGTTGACCCTGATTATGGCTTCGTACGTGCGACCCGTGTGCTTAGGGTCGATGGGCAGGTACGGGACCTCCCATTTCTCGTAGTCGGTCGGGAGGGCTGTCATACCTTTCTTGATAGCGTCCTGGTGAGACCCCGAGAAAGCGGTGTAGACGAGGTCGCCGGCGTACGGGTGACGTGGGTGCACCGGCATGCGGGTGGCTTGTTCGGCGACCCTCCGGACGGCATCGATGTCGTGGAAGTCGAGCTCGGGGTCGATCCCTTGAGAGAACAGGTTGAGCGCCACGGTCACTATGTCAAGGTTGCCGGTGCGCTCACCGTTGCCGAAGAGAGTCCCCTCGAGGCGGTCGGCGCCGGCGAGCAACGCCAGCTCGGCCGCGGCCACCGCCGTCCCGCGGTCGTTATGGGGGTGCACGGACAGGACGAACGAGCCACGCTGGCTGAGCTGGCGCCCGAACCACTCCACGACGTCGGCGAAGACGTTAGGGGAGTACATCTCCACCGTCGAGGGCAGGTTGAGGACCAACGGCGCGGTGGCCGTCGGCTCGATGACCTCGGCCACCGCCTCGCAGATCTGCACCGCGAAGTCCGGTTCGGTACCCGTGAAGCTTTCTGGAGAGTACTCGTAGCGGACCTCGGTCCCGTCCAGCTTCTTCTCGAGCTGCCGGCACAGACGGGCCGCGCCGATGGCTATGTCCAGTATCCCGTCGCGTTCCTGGCGGAAGACGACCCTTCGCTGCAGTTCGGAGGTCGAGTTGTAGAAGTGGACGATGGCCCGGGGAGCCCCGGAAATGGCTTCAAAAGTCCGTTCGATGAGCTCGGCCCGGCACTGGACCAGCACCTGTACGGAGACATCCTCGGGGACTAGGTCCTGTTCGATGATGTAGCGCACAAAGTCGTAGTCGGGTGCCGAGGCGGAGGGAAAACCGACTTCTATCTCCTTGAGCCCAATGGCGAGGAGCGTTTCGAAGAGCGAGAGCTTTCGGTCCGGGCCCATGGGGTCGATCAGGGCCTGGTTCCCGTCCCTGAGGTCGACGCTGCACCACCGGGGCGCGGTGGCCAACTGCCTGGACGGCCACGTACGGTCGGCCAGGACCAGGGGGAGCGTCGGCACGTACTTCTCGAAAGGCATCTTGGAAAGGGACAGAGGCGGGCGGGTCATTGGGGGGCGACCTTTCTGTGGTCAGGCTCCGGGGCCAGGCGTTTGCTGCCTAGTTATGAAAAAACCTCCTGGCCCGAAGGCACAGGAGGTCGTGGCGAGCACCGGAGGGGGCTCGCCTAGGTGATAAGGAGGAGGCTCTTCAGATAACGCATCGCCCCACCATGTTCTCGGACGGGCAGCGCTACTGTCAAGATCACCTTAAAGGATGCTGAACCGGGACGCGACCGCCAGTGGCGGCGGCACCCGGAAAGTGCCCTGACGGCGCGGGCTAGGCTAGGGTACAGAAAGCGAGGCTTCGTCCTTCCCCGCACCATGACTGGGACACAGCCCGGCAGGGAACCATATATGTGCCGGGCACGTAACAACAGGTCAGCGTGCACGGCGTAGGCGTTACGGAGGTTGCGTTGGAAACTTCGTGGATGGTGCAGGGGCGGTGCAGGGACCTGCCACCGGAGATTTTCTTCCCGAGCGACGGAGTCGGGGTCGAGGTGGCACGGCACTACTGCGCCGAGTGCCCCGTCAAGGCACCATGTCTGGAGTACGCCCTGGAAAACCACATCGAACACGGTGTCTGGGGCGGAGCGTCCGAGCGCGAGCGTCGCCGTATAGCACGGAGCCGGCGCGGGCTCCCCGCTCGGCCGACCTCAACCTTGGCTTCGCCGGTACTGCCCGGCAGGCCTGGGCTCTAGTTACTGGGGCGGTGCCCCTTTGGCGTCGTCGGCCTTGGCGCGCGCTTCTCTGTCGGCCAGCAGGGCGTCGAGCTCGGCCCTGGTCAGGGTGATGCGTTCATCGGCGGTCGGCGGGATCACCTGTGGGGCCGCCACCACCACCTGGGGTGCCGGGGCCTGAGGGTAAGCGGGAACGGCGGGGCCGGGCGCGCCCTTGAGCGCGCTTTGGCCGGTGCCCGGTCCCACAGCGGGCGACGCCTGAGGCTCGTCCGCGTGGGCCTTGCGGAACTCCTTCAGCGCCTCGCCGCTGTTGCGCGCCAATTTGGGAAGTTGACTGCCCCCAAAAAGGACGATGATGGCGAGGACGACCCAGTACCAGTCACCGAAAATGTTGGCAAGCATGACCGACCTCCCTGGCGCACGCGCTGATCTCCCCCTATCCTACCGACCGTACCAGCCGACTTACGGGACGGCGGCCCGACGACCGGGGAGCCGGCTGCCAAAGACGGGTGCACGCGGGCCGAGACCAGGAGAGACGTCGTGCTGGAGTGCGTGGTCAATATCAGTGAGGGCAGGGACGACGCCACCCTTGCCGCTCTGGCCCAGGCGTGCAGGCCGTGCTTGCTCGACCTCCACTCCGACGGTCACCACCACCGCTCGGTACTGACCTTGGCCGGCGATGAAGCTGTAGTGGATGCCGCCGTGCGCGGGCTTGCTCGCCAGGCCGTCGCCCTACTTGACCTGGGGCGGCACGCCGGCGCCCATCCCCGCTTGGGGGTGCTCGACGTTGTCCCCTGGGTGGCTCTCGAAGGCTGGCCCGTCCGGGACGCCGCCCCCGGTACGCCCGCGGCTGAACGGGCACGACGGGCACGTGACAGCTTCGCGACCTGGGCTGTGGCCGAGCTGGGGTTGCCGGTCTTCCTGTACGGCCCGGAACGCTCCCTGCCTCAGGTACGCAGGCGGGCGTGGCGGGGCCTCGTCCCCGATGCCGGCCCGCATGCCCCCCACCCGACAGCGGGCGCAGTGACGGTGGGGTGCCGGCCCCTGATGGTTGCATACAACCTCTGGCTGAGAGGCGGAGACCTGGCCCAAGCCAAGTCGATCGCGGCGGGCATCCGTTCACCCGCCGTCCGGGCTCTCGGCTTTGCCCTGGGCGGCCGCGTTCAGGTCTCGTGCAACCTGGTTAGGCCCCTCTCCGTCGGGCCGGCGGCGGTGCGGGACCAGGTCGGCCGGCTGGCGGACGTGGAGCGCTGCGAACTCGTCGGCCTCGTACCTGAGAGCGTCCTGCGGTCCATCCCCGAACAACTCTGGGCAGAACTCGACCTGGCGCGGGAACGGACCATTGAGCACCGGCTAACGGCGAGGCACGCCTCAGGCTCTCAGCTGTGAGCTGAGGCGAGCCTCACCGGGGGAAGTCCTGCAGGCCCGTGAGAGCCAGGCCCTCCTTTTCAGGAGGCCTGGCTGACCCGGTAGGGTGCTCCATTGCGGCGGCGCCGGAGACGGCGGCGTTCTCTTTCGGAGAGGCCACCCCAGATGCCGAACTTTTCACTGTTGTCCAGGGCGTACTGGAGACAGTCCTTACGCACGACGCAGCCGCGGCAGACTTCTTTGGCTTCGCGTGTGGACCCACCTCGCTCGGGAAAGAAGAGGTCGGGATCGACGCCAAGGCAGTTGGCGGACCGTTGCCACGTCGGTACTTCGCTATCCCAGCGGAGCCCGTTCGCGTCGGCCGGTAGGCGCAAAAAGCGCACAATGTCGTTCACCGGCGGCTCCCATCGCTTGTGGTCTATCGGACGGGCGCACCCTAGGGGCCCCAGGGTAGCACCAATGTAACTACGCATAGCGTAACTACATCCCTGTCATCTTCCCTCATCCTGGCGATTACCGCAAGGGGGAAGATCCGTGGCTCTCAGGCGCGGCGCACCAGCTCGACCGTGACTTCGGTGGATGAGCCTGCCGGACCGCTGTATATGCCACGGCTCCCGTTATCACGTTCGTAACCCAAGCGATACAGGACGGTAACCCGTCGATGTTCAGATTGGCCGTGCGCCCGCTCCACCTGGCCCTCAGCCTGGTCCGTCCGGCGTGACCAAGCCCTTCGTCCCCCGTTACGACAACGGCGGCCTGGTCGTGGCCGGCGCCCGACCGCACCGGTGGCCGGCCATGGGCTTGGCGAGGCCGGCGGGGACGGCTCTTTTGGTGGTAGGGGCGCAGCGGTCTATCGCCAGCCAGTGCGCCGGCGCCTCCTACGTCTGGGAGACGATAAGCGCGCTGGTGGCCGCCATGAGACCGTGGGGGGCGAAGATCGCCTGGGCCCGCCATGCCCGTTCGCCGGCCAACGCGTCCTGCCCGGTGCTACCCCCGGCGCACGGCCCGGAGAGGGGCCCGGCGGCGAGGCGGCCCGGCGACCTCGTAGCCCTGGCTTACGGAGTGGACGGCTTCAGCGCCAGTCCCCTGGCTGAGGGCTTGCGGGCTTCAGGCACGGTCCGTCTGGTCATCGCCGGTTTCGGTCTGGAGGGCCCGGTCCATTCAACGCTGCGGACCGCGAGTGACCGGGGCTGGGAGTGCCTGCTGGTGGCCGACGCCTGTGCTCCGTTCCAACCCGACCTGGCCCCCGGCGCGCTGGGCATGGTCGAGATGTCGGGAGGCCTCTTCGGGGTCACCGCGACGGCGCAAGGCTTGCTCAGCGCGCTCGCCGCCGGCGCCGCCCACCGGGGCGAGCAAGCCGTCTGAGGCGTGCGCCGTGCCCAGGCCCGGGCCGGCGCCTTCTCGTGGCGGTAGTGATTTTCCGGCGCTCGTTCAGGCCAGCCGGCGGCCCCGCCGGCGAGAGGTCAGGCGGGACTCGATGAAGTCGATCAGGACGTAGTCGCCGAGGCTTTCCGGAGTGGTGAAAAAGGCCTTGCCCCGGTTGAGGCGCGTCATCTGTTCGACGAAGTGGCGCAGGTAGCCGGTGGCATCGAGAGCAAACGTGTTGATGCGTATGTGGTCTCGGGTACAGCGCGCCACCTCGACCAATGTGGCGTCGACCGTTTCCTGTGTCGCCGGGTAAGCGAACACGGGCTCGGTCGCGCCCACGGGCCAGTGCGCCGTAGGTTCGCCGTCCGTCACCATTATTACCTGTTTGGTCCCCCGCTGGTGAGAGAGAAGCTGGCGGGCCACCACCAGGCCGTGCTGGATGTTGGTGCCCCAGTCGTAGTCCCAGGAAACTTCGGGCAGGTCGCGGAAACTTATCTCTCGAGCCGAGCGCGAGAACCCCACGATGCCGAGGTAGTCGGAGGGGAACCGGCCGGATATGAGCGAGTGCAACGCCATTGTCATTTTCTTGGCGGCGACAAAATTTCCCCGCATCGGCATGGAGAGAGAAAGGTCGAGCATTATCACCGTCGCCGAGCGGGTAAGGACCTCGGTACGCTCTATCTCGAAGTCCGCCGGCGAGAGTTGCACGGGCGTGCCCGGGCCGCGCCGGGCCAGCGCGTTGCGGACCGTCTGCTGGATGGACAGGTTGAACGGGTCGCCCCACTCATAGAGCTTTGTTTCCCCGGCCCGCTCGTGGCCGCTGCCGGTCGTACCCACGGGGTGCTGGCCGTTGCGGTAACGCTGGAGCTTGGTGTAGAGGTCGGCCAGGGCCTGGTCCCCGATGCGGCGTAGGCCCCGAGGGGTGAGGCGCATGCGCCCACCCTTTTGCTCGACCAGGCCGGACTGGCGGAGCTGGCGGGAGAGGCGTCCCAAAGCTTCCAAGGACCGGGCGTCTTCTTCGCCTAGCAGCTGGCGGGCACGGTCGATGTCCACCTCCGCCAGCGCTCCCGGGCTGGGGGCGCCGGCCAG
>JBEKNX010000186.1:0-8851 GCA_049522375.1 Acidimicrobiales bacterium
AGTGGCCGAGCCGGATGTGTTCGGCGAACTCGTCCCGGAACATGCGGATGCCCGACGCCACCGAGCTTGGTATCGACGGCCCCAGGACGCAGATCGTCGTCTGCTCCGGAGGCCAGCTGACGCCGGGGACGATGTTGTCGCAGACGTCCATGAGCAGGTCGAGGTCGGCCTCCCGGCCCTGGCCGTCCTCGATGCGGCGCATCACCTTTTCGATCCAGCCGGAGCCCTCCCGGCACGGCGTGCACTGGCCGCACGACTCCCGATGGAAGAAGCGGGTTATCCTCCAGACCGCCCGCACCACGCACGTCGTCTCGTCCATCACCGTCACGGCGCCGGACCCGGCCATCGACCCGGCCTCCGCGATCGCCTCGTTGGCCAGGGAAAGGTCGAGGTGCTGGGGGCCGAACCACGGGGCGGATACCCCTCCGGGGATGAACGCCTTGAGCTCCCGGTCCAGGCGAACGCCACCGCCCAGGGCGGGATCGTAGATGAGCTCGCGGAAGCTCACCTTGGCGAACTCGATCTCATAGTTGCCGGGCCGGCGCACGTGGCCCGACAGGGCCAGGATCTTCGTGCCCCGGGAACGCCCGTCCCCCAGGGCGAAAAAGGCCTCGCTCCCGTTGCAAATGACCCAGGGGAGGTTGGAGAGCGTTTCCACGTTGTTGACGACGGTCGGTGCGCCGTAAAGCCCGATGGCGGCGGGGTAATAGGGAGGCTTGATCCGGGGAAAACCGCGCTTGCCCTCCAGGCTTTCCAGCAGAGCGGTTTCCTCGCCACAGATATAGGCGCCGGCACCGGGGTGTACGACGATATCGACGGAGAAACCGGAGCCCATTATGTTGGCCCCGACCGCTCCGTACTCGTAGGCCTCGTTGAGCGCGGCCTGGAGCCGCTCCTGGGCCAAAGCCATCTCCCCTCGCACGAAAATGAACACCTGCGCCGCCCCGATGGCGTAGGCGCAGATGAGGCTGCCTTCAATGAGCTGGTGAGGGTCGCCCTCGATCAGGGCATGGTCCTTGAAGGTGGCCGGTTCGCTCTCGTCCCCGTTGACGACCAGGTAGACGGGTTGGGCTTTGCGCAGCATGCCCCACTTGCGCCCGGCGTCGAAGCCTGCCCCCCCACGGCCGAGGATGCTCGAGCCCAGGGTGGCCTGGTGCACTTCTTCGGGAGTCATGGCCAGGGCACGGCGCAGCCCCTCGTACCCGCCGTGGTCGAGGTACGACGGCAGCGTCCAGCTGTCGGGGAACCCGAAGCGGGAAGTCACGATCTTGGGCCCGGCCTTAGGGCCGGGCGTCGCGACTGCGGTCACCGGCCGGTCTCCTCTGTCGCGGGCGGACCGCCGAGGAGCAGCGTGCTCGCCACGGCCGGGGTCGTGCGCGACGTCCCCAGCGCTACCGGTTGCCCCGCGGCGTCGGTGGCGGCGGTGGTCACGGGAGGCGGGACGGCGGCCTTCTTGACCGTCTGGCGCGGCTTGTCCGGGGACCGGGCCTCTGGGGCACCGGCCGGCAGGCCCACTGATCGCTGGACCCGGCACAAGGTCCCGTGCGGGGGGACCTCGGCGTCGAGCCGGCCCGCCCGCAGGTCTTCGACCAGCGCGTCCCACCGCTCCGGAGCCATATTTCCGAAGAACCGCCAGTTGACGGTGAGGCAAGGGGCGTTGCCGCACAGCGCCAGGCATTCGGCCTCCTCGAGGGTGAAAGAGCCGTCGAGGGTAGTCCCCCCGGGGTGCACGCCCAGGCTCTCCTCGACGTGTTCGAGCAGCTCGTAGGCCCCGTCGAGCATGCAAGCGATATTCGTACAGACGGCGACCAGGTAGCGGCCGACCGGCTCGAGGTGGAACATGTCATAGAAACTGGCCGTGCCGCGCACTTCTGCCGGGGTGAGCTCGAGCAGCGCGGCTACATCCTCGATCCCGTCCGGGCTCAGGTACCCCTCCTGTTCCTGGAGCAGGTGCAGCACAGGGATGAGCGCGGAACGCCTGTGCGGGTACAGAGCTATGAGTTGTCGCGCTCGGACGAAGTTGTCCTGGCTCAGGCCCATATCCATCGATCCTTGCCGAGATGCCGGCTTTGGGCCCAATCGGGCCCCTGTAGCTTCGGGCTCAACGGTCGACGTCCCCCAGTACCGGGTCGATGCTTGATATGCAGGCGATGACGTCGGGGATAAAGCCACCCCGGACCATAGGTGCCAGCGCCTGGAGGTTGGCGAACGAAGGCGCCCGCACGTGCAGGCGATAGGGGCGGGAGGTACCGTCGGAGACCACGTAGCAGCCGAGCTCGCCGCGGGGGGACTCGACCGGTACGTAGGCATCGCCTGGGGCCACCCGGAACCCCTCGGTGAACAACTTGAAGTGGTGGATCAAGGCTTCCATCGACTCGTCGATCCGGTTGCGCGGCGGCGGGGTGATCTTCTTGTCCTGCGCCCGGTAGTCACCGCCGGGCATGACCTTGGCCACCTGGCGCAAAATGCGGACCGATTCGCGGATCTCGTTGGCGCGTATGGCGAAGCGGTCCCAGCAGTCTCCCGCCGTCCCGACTATCACGTCGAAGTCGACCTGTTCGTAGAACAGGTACGGGAAATCCCGGCGGACGTCGTAGGTCACGCCCGTCGAGCGCAGCAGGGGCCCGGTAAGGCCGAGGCCCACGGCAGTGGCGGCATCGAGGGCACCAACGCCGTCCATGCGGTTCTGCAGCAGGGGCTGGCCCGTGAGCAGGTTGTCGTACTCGTCCATCCGCTTTATGACCGTGTCGCAAATGGCGTTGACGTCGTCGCGCCAACCGTCGGGAAGCTCCGCTGCGACCCCTCCGGGGCGGATGTAGTTGTGGTTCATCCGCAGGCCGGTCACCTTCTCGAAGAAGGCCAGGACCAGCTCTCGGTCCCGCCAGCCGTAGACGAGCATGTTGATGGCGCCCAGGTCGGCGCCATTGGTGGCGAGCCAGAGCAGGTGAGAGGAGATGCGGTTGAGCTCGCACATCAGCATGCGGATCCACTGGGCGCGGGGAGGCACCTCTATGCCCGCCAGCTTTTCCACCGAGAGGCAGAAGGCCAGCTCGTTGAAGAACGGCGACAGGTAGTCCATGCGGGTCACGTTGGTGGAGCCCTGCTGGTACATCAGCTCCTCGCCCGTCTTCTCCATGCCCGTGTGCAGGTAACCGATGACGGGCTTGGTCCGCAACACCTGTTCGCCCCGGATCTCGACCATTACCCTCAGGACCCCGTGGGTGGACGGGTGCGAGGGCCCGAGGTTGAGGATCATCGTCTCGTCGTCGGGCGCCTCATAGTTGATGTCGTCCCGGTCGAGGGTCACTCCCTCGGGGAGGCGCAGAACACCACCTACCTCCGCCCGCAGTTCCCGGACGCTCGTCTGTTGGCGCTCCAGCAGTTCTTGAGCGCCTTCGGAGGTTTTGGCTTTCAGGAGCTCGACCAGCGAGGGGTTGGTCATTTGGGCGCTTCCTTGAACTGCACCGGCACGTGGCCGGTGGGGTAGTCCTTGCGCAACGGGTGGCCTTCCCAGTCTTCGGGCATCAAGATGCGGGTGAGATCCGGATGGTCGTTGAACCTGATACCGAACATGTCAAAGGTTTCCCGTTCGTGCGCTTCGCTGCCCGGCCACAGGTCGAACAGGCTCGGCACCACCGGGTCGTCCACGGGTACCTGGCAGCGCACCCTCAGGCGTTCCCTCCTCGAAAACGACAGCAGTTCGACCACCACCTCGAAACGCTCGGCGGGGACGCCGTCTGGGAGAGCTCGCCCCGGATGGGTGAGGTAGTCCACGCCGCTCACGCCGATGCAGGCCTCGAACCCGTCACGGTAGAGCGCCTCCACGAGCGCAAGGTAACGGCCCCGGTCGGTGTGGACGGTGCGCTGGCCCAGAGGCTCGGTGACCGGGCAACCGTGCAGTAGGGGTGGGCCTTGGTCGATCGCCGCCTGCGCTTCCGCCGGAGGCTGGGTCGTTCGGTCCTCGCTCACCCGATCACCACCTGGCTGCCAGTGGTCGCCTGGCTGAGCTGGAGGGGCCGGAACTCCTCCAGGTGGATCCCGGCACCGGTGCCCGTCTCGGCCCGCCTGCGGGTTATCTGCCCCCGGCGGATCTGTTCGTGCAGCGTGAGGATGGAGTGGATGAGCGTCTCCGGCCCGGGAGGGCACCCCGGCGCGTACACGTCAACGGGGACGACCTGGTCGACTCCCTGGACGAGGGCGTAGTTGTTGAACATGCCGCCTGTCGATGCGCACACCCCCATGGAGATGACCCACTTGGGCTCCATCATCTGGTCGTAGACCTGGCGGAGCACGGGCGCCATCTTCTGGCTGAGCCGACCGGCCACGATCATGAGGTCTGCTTGGCGGGGCGAGGCTCGGAAGACCTCCATGCCGAAGCGGGCGAGGTCGAAATTGGCGGCGCCGGTCGCCATCATCTCGATGGCGCAGCAGGCCAGGCCGAAGTTGGCGCCCCAGGAGCTGGAAGCGCGCGCCCATTTGACGACCTCTTCGAGGGCCCCGGTAAAAAAGTTGTGCCGGAGGTCTTCCAGGCCCATCAGCTCTCCACCTTGCCCACTAGCGCTCCGCCTTGGTGGGGCCGGCGCTTGTAGCGGTCGCGGCGCCGGTCCCTTTAGCGGTGGTGGCGGTAGCGGGCACATGCGGGCGGGGGGCGGGGGCTCCGGGGCGGCCGACCCGGCGCACTGTGGCGTTGAGGGCCCGGCTGACGGGTATGCCGCTGCGGTCGCCGAGGCGCTTGCCCGGGCCCCAGTCGAGGGCTCCCTCGGACACGAGGTAGGCGAAGGCGATGAACACCACGAGCGCGAACGAGGCGAACTCGACCAGCCCGAACAGGGCCAGCTGACGGAACATCACGGCAAAGGGGTAGAGGAAGACGATCTCGATGTCGAAGATGACGAAGATCATCGCCACCAGGTAGAACCGCACCGGGAAGCGGGCCGAAAGATCTCGGTCGGGGGCGATCCCGGACTCGTACGGGCCCACTTTCGCCGGGTTGAGCCGGCCATTTGGCCCGAGGGCGCGGGAGGCTACGAACGAGCCGACCGCGAATGCCAGAGACAGGACCACGAGGAGCAGGATCGGGAGGTACTGGTCCATCGAGTGGCCAGGCTAGCGTCAGCGCGGGCTCATCTCATCTTCAGGCCCCGGCTGCCGCCAATCGGGTGCGAGACGACTAACATCGCACCAGCCCCTCACCGCGCCTCGGAAGGCGCGGCTGTCGAATGCCCCGAGGCAGATGAACCCCACCCACCCCGCTGGAGACTACGACTGCGATGTCCTTGTCATCGGCGCCGGGCCTTCGGGGTCCTCGTGCGCATACTGGTTGGCCAAGGCGGGCCACGATGTAGTCCTGGTGGAGCGCAAGGCCTTCCCCAGAGAGAAGACGTGCGGCGACGGGCTCACCCCCCGCTCGGTGCGCCAGCTCCAGGACATGGGCCTGGCCCAGGAACTAGCCGCCTGCCACCGCTACGAAGGGCTGCGCTCGCACGGCTTCGGTCGCAGCCTCGAACTGCCGTGGCCCGCGGTCCCCGGCCTGCCCCGTTACGGCTATGTGGTCACCCGCAAGGACCTTGATGCCATGGTGGCCGACCATGCCGCCAAAGCCGGAGCCACCCGCTGGGAGCACACAGAGGCGGCGGAGCCGATCATGGAAGGCCAGGCCTTGCGGGGAGCTCGCGTGGTGGCCAAGGGCGAGGATGGCCATAACGGCCGCATCAGGGCGCGCTATGTCGTCGTGGCGGACGGCGCCAATTCCCGCTTCGGCTGGTCGATCGGCAACCAGCGCAACCGCTCCTATCCCCAGGGAATGGCCCTGAGGGGCTACTGGACGTCACCGCGCCACGACGAGCCGTGGATCGACTCGTGGCTCGACCTACGCGACCAGGCCGGCCATGCTATGCCCGGGTACGGCTGGATTTTCCCCCTGGGCGACGGGCGCGTCAACGTCGGCGTCGGCCTGTTGACGACCTCGGCAAAATGGAAAGGCGCCAACACCACCCAGATGCTGGATGCCTTTTGCAGTTTCGTGCCCCAATCGTGGGGGATCAACCCGGCGACCTGCTTGGGCCCAGCCACCGGCGGCCGGCTCCCGATGGGGCTGTCCGTCGGCCCTAGATCGGGACCTAGCCACCTCGTGGTCGGCGACGCCAGCGGCATGATCAACCCGTTCAACGGCGAGGGCATCGCCTACGGGTACGAGACCGGGCGGTTGGCGGCGCTGGTCCTGGGCCAGGCCCTCGCCTGTAACGACGCCGGGGAACTGCGCGTCTACGAGCAGCGCCTTGAGGCCGAGTACGGCCTGTACTACCGGGTGGCCCGGGCGTTCGTGCGCGCCATCAGCCGGCCCCCGGTGATGCGGGCGTGCACCATGACCGGGATGCAGAGCCGGTCCCTTATGGAGTGGCTGCTGCGCATCATGTCCAACATGCTCCGGCCCGACGAGACGGGGCCGGCCGAGGCGGCTTACAAGGCGGTCGCCGCCCTGGCCCGCGCCAAACCCGCCCACTGAGCCTGCTCACTGGGCCTGCTCACTGGGCCTGCTCACTGGGCCTGCTCAGGGCGGGCTGGGGACGGCTCGCCGGGCCGCCTCCCCGAAGACCTCCACGGTGCGCTCCATGTCGGCGTCGGTGTGGGCCAGGCTCGGGAACATCACTTCGTACGGGCCCGGCGCGATCGCCACCCCCCGCTCGAGCAGGCCGTGCATGAGCGCCGGGTACAGCCCACTGGCGGCCGACGCCCTTGCGCCCTCGTAGTCGGTGACCGGGGCGGGCGCGAAGAAGATGCCGACCAGCGGACCTGCCACCGGGACCTGCACAGCCAGGCCGGCTTCCTCCCCCGCGGCCGCCAAACCCGTCCCGAGCCGGCCCGCCCAAGTGGCCAGGTCCTTGTAGGCGTTGCCTTCCAGGAGCGAGAGCACGGCGAGCCCGGCGGCTGTCGCCACCGGGTTGCCAGAAAGGGTCCCGGCCTGGTAGACGGGGCCGAGCGGCGCCAGCTGTTCCATCACGTCGCGCCGGCCGCCGAAGGCCGCCAGCGGCAAGCCCCCACCGATCACCTTGCCGAAACACCACAGGTCAGGGGTCACCCCCAAGAGGCGGGAAGCGCCGCCTGGGCCGACCCGAAAGCCGGTTATACCTTCATCGAAGTTCAAAAGCGCCCCTGCCCGGGTGCATGCTTGGCGCAGGCCCTCGAGGAAGCCGGGCGCAGGTGGCACGAGCCCCATGTTGGCGGCGACCGGCTCCACGATGACCGCCGCCACGTCGGCGCCGATCTCGGGCACGCGGTTATAGGGCGCCACCAGCGTCTCGGCCACCGCTCCCCGGGGCACGCCGGCCGATGTAGGCAGCCCGAGCGTGGCGACCCCGCTACCTCCGCCGGCCAGCAGAGCGTCGCTGTGGCCGTGGTAACAGCCCGAGAACAGGACCACCCGATCGCGGCCGGTTGCGCCCCGGGCCAGCCTGACGGCGGTCATGGCGGCCTCGGTGCCGCTGCTGACGAGCCGGACCAATTGGCATCCGGGCACACGGTCACAGATTGTCTCCGCCAGCAGCACCTCGCCCTCGGTGGGCGCCCCGAAGGTCGTCCCCCGGCCCGCGGCCCGCCTGATGGCTTCGATGACCTTGGGATGGGCGTGGCCGAGGAGCGACGCGCCGTAGGACTGGACGTAGTCGATGTAGCGGTTGCCCTCGACGTCCCAGACGTACGCACCCTCGCCCCGGGCCACGAAATACGGCGTGCCACCGACCGCCTTGAACGCCCGCACCGGAGAGTTCACCCCACCGGGCGAGACGCGGCAGGCCCGTTCGAAAAGCGACTGGTTGGTCTCGGGCCTGCTCACCCCGTTACTGGCCCAGGACCTCGGCAACTTCGGCGGCGAAGTAGGTCAGGACCATGTCGGCCCCAGCCCGCTTGATGGCGCCGAGGTGCTCCAGGGCCACGGCCGCGCCGTCCAGCCAACCCCGCTCCGCCGCCGCTTTGACCATGGCGTACTCGCCGCTTACGTGGTAAGCGGCCACTGGCACCCGTACCGCTTGGCGAACGGCGGCGATGATGTCGAGGTAGGCCATGGCGGGCTTGACCATCACCATGTCCGCTCCCTCGGCCACGTCGAGCTCGGCCTCGCGGACGGCCTCCCTGGCATTGCGGGGGTCCTGCTGGTAACCGCGCCGGTTGCCGCCCCCCGCTATGGTCACATCGACGGCGTCCCGGAACGGCCCGTACAACGCCGACGCGAACTTGGCGGCGTAGGCCAGGATCCCGACCTCGGTGTGGCCTTCCTCGTCCAGCGCGGCGCGGATGGTAGCCACCTGGCCGTCCATCATCCCCGAAGGGGCGACGATGTCGGCCCCGGCCCGAGCCTGAGCCCGGGCCACCCGGCCGTAGAGGGCGATGGTGGGGTCGTTGGCCACTTCGCCCCGGGCGTCGAGCACGCCGCAGTGGCCGTGGTCGGTGTACTCGTCCAGGCACAGGTCAGATATGAGGACCATCTCGGATCCGAGCTCCTGTCGCAGGCAAGCCAGGGCCACTTGTACGATCCCGTCAGGCGCCCATGCCTGGCTGCCCTCGGCGTCCTTGTGCACCGGTACGCCGAACAGGACGAGGGCCGGTACTCCCAGGTTGCACAGCCGCCTGGCCTCTTTCACCAGCGATCCCAGCGTGTGCTGGACGACTCCGGGCATCGAAGGCACCGGCCGGGGGTCGTCGATGCCCTCGCGCACGAACACGGGAGCCACTAGGTCCTTCACGCCGATCGCCGTCTCGGCCACCATTTCCCTCAGTACGGCAGAACGCCGTAGCCGGCGCATCCTCATCTGTGGGAAAGCCATCGGCACAGGTTATCTCCTCGTCCGCAAATGTC
>JBEKNX010000187.1:0-11045 GCA_049522375.1 Acidimicrobiales bacterium
TCGGGCCACACCACTACCGCTCACCTGAAACCGGCATAGCGGCCCTTAGGCCCTCATCCAGGAACCCCTATGGCAACAAGGTCATCTCGCTGCCCAGCCCCTCAGCGGACAGGGCATTACGCTTGGTTCAGGCCTAGTCGGGTTGACCGAGGTGGTCAATGTGGGCTATCACCTTGGCGGAAATGTCCGCCAAGGCCTGCACTTCCGCCGTCGTGAGCAGGTCGATGAGGTGCCTGCGGACGGACTCGACGTGCGGTGGGGCGGCAGCCTGCAACGCGGCCCATCCGGCGCCGGTAAGTGAGATCATCGCGCCCCGGCCGTCGTCGGCACAGTTGCCTCGGCTGACCAGGCCACGGCGTTCCATCCGCCCGATGTGATGTGCCAGGCGGCTGGTGGACCACAGCAACCGTGCAGCGAGCTCGGTGGCCCGCCAGCTTCGCTCCGGGATCTCGCTCAGAGTCGAGAGCACGTCGTAGTCGGGCCCCGACAGATCGGAGTCTCGGGCCAGGTCCCGGGCTATCTGGAGATCGAGGAGCGCCCGCATCCGGCGGTACCCACGCCACGCGCCCTGCTCGTTTTCGCTCAACCATCGAGGCTCGGTCATAGCCCGATCCTAAACGAAGTTGTTGACACGTCAGGAAGATGGGTCTAGTGTAACTGACGTGTCAGCTACATTGGGGCGAGACCCAGTCCTACTTCGGGTCCTTGCCCCTAGCCTGCGGTCTCGGTTTGTAAGGCTTGGCCTTGGGCTCGTCGGTTTCGGCGTGAGCCTGGCCCTGCTGGTTGATGCGCGCATAGGCCTCGACCCGTGGGACGTGTTGAACCAGGGCATTGCCAACCACCTCGGAATCCAGATCGGCTGGGTTGTCGACGCGGTGGGCGCCGTTGTCCTGGTGGCGTGGGTACCGTTGCGCCAGCGTCCGGGGGTGGGCACGCTGGTCAACATCGTTCTGGTCGGCCTCGTGGCCAACGCCGCCCTGGATGTAGTGCCGGTTCCGCACGGGCTTTTTCTGCGGGCCGGAATGCTGGCGCTTGCCATCGTGCTAAATGGCCTGGCCACTGCCTGCTATATCGGTGCTGGTCTGGGCCCTGGCCCTCGTGACGGGCTCATGACCGGGCTGGCAGCCCGAGGTCACTCCATCCGCGCCGTCCGTACCGGGATCGAGGTGTCGGTGCTGGCGGTCGGTTTCGTCCTCGGCGGCTCGGTGGGCTTCGGGACCGTCGCTTACGCCGTCGCCATCGGCCCGATCGTACATTTCTTCCTTCCTCGCCTGAGCCTGGCCGCGCCGGCGCTTGCACCGGGCACAACCAGCAAAGGAGCACCATGCCACCGTTGATGTTCGGGTTGAACATCTCAACCTCGGCCGCTCCCGGGGCCGACCCGGTCCGGGACGCGCAAGCCGCCGAGGCGCTCGGCTTCGACTTCGTCTCGGCCTCCGACCACCCCTCGGGCACGAACCCGACCTTTGAGACCTGGACAATGCTCACCTGGATGGCGGCGGCGACCAACGCATCGCGTTGGCTAGCCGGGTGCTCAGCCTGCCTTTCCGTTCCCCCGCTTTGGTGGCCAAGATGGCCGAGTCCCTCGACCGTCTCTCCTCAGGCCGGCTGATCCTCGGCCTCGGGGCCGGCGCCACGGACTCAGAGCTTCAAAGCTTCGGCCTCTCCGTCCCGTCGCCTCGGGAGAAGATCGACGGCCTCGCCGACGCCCTCTCGGTCATCCGCGGCCTGTGGGCCCAAGCGGGGTTTAGCTACCAGAGGCCGGTCCATCACACCGACGTCGCCGAAATGGAGCCGAAACCTGCCCACCGGATCCCCGTCTGGCTGGGTACTTTCGGCGACCGGGCGCTTGCGGTGACCGGCCGCCAAGCCGACGGGTGGATCCCTTCCCTCGGCTACGCCCCCTTTGGCCAGCTCCCGGCCATGCGCGACAAGGTCCTCGCCGCGGCGGAACTCGCCGGCCGCGGCCCCCAAGAGATCACCTGTGCCCTCAATGTCGAGATCGCTATAAGCGAGCGCGACGACCCCCGCACTGACGTCGTTGTCGGGCCAGCGGACAGGGTGGCCTCACGGCTCGGCGAGCTCGTCACGCTGGGCTTCACCGCCTTCAATTTCATGCCCGTTGGCACCCCGCTCACGGAACAGACCGAGAGGCTCGCCACCGAAGTCATCCCTGCCGTGCGGGCCATGGCGTGAGCGGCGCAGCGTCGGAATAGCGGAACAGCAGTCAGCAAAGCGCCGAATATTCCATCTGGTGTTTTCCACCGCCGGACTCCTTGAGCTGACCGAAGATACCGAGCGACGGTTCTCGCGTAAACAAACTGTACTTGAAGGGGATCGCGGTGCACACAGATCAGGCGCCCCGATAACCAGTACATAATAACGCCTTTTGCGGAGTCGATGGGGCACAGATCGGCACTTATTGAGCTCCTCCGAGGGGGCGTCCCATGAGCACCGAGTCCCACAGCTCCCCGTTACGACGCCGGTAGTGGCTTACCTTGCGGCCCTCCTCCACAAAGCCCGCACGCCGGTAAAGGCGGATGGCGGCTTCGTTGTGGGGCCACACCTCAAGGGCCATCTTGTGTGCCCCGGCGGCCGCCGCCCACTGCATGGCCGGTCCGACCAGCAATTTGCCTATGCCTTTGCCGCGCCAGGACTCGACGACGAGCATCCCAATATCGGCAACGCCGTAAGGCGCTATGGAAACCCAGATGTGACCGACCACGCCCCGGCTCCTCTGCGCCCGGAGTCCAGCCCACTAGGACGGCCGCAGACTCGTTCGCCAGTGCCGACGCGAGACGTTCGCGCCGTGCGGCCCGGTCTAAGGGGAGCTCTGTCCCGATCCAGCGGCCTTCTGCGGCGACCTGCCATGTCTGTTCGACTATGACGTCGAGGTCACTTTCGCTGGCCGGGCGGATCTCCGCTCCGTCTGAGCGCGCCCCGGTCTTCTCCATGCGAGCAGTCTGGTCCCGCTCGGCACGAGCTGCCCGCGTATTTCACGCCCAGGAGCACGCCGGGGGCCTAGGCCAGGCGGCTCCCTCACCTAGGTAGGCCGCCCCCGCACTCGCTCGATGGACCGGTGCCCCAGAAGGCCCTGCTGCGCCCACGGTGCGCCGGTTCTGGTTTGTAGCACACGCCAAATTGGCGTCAGCCGAGGTCCCCTTACCGTTAGCCTTTCCTAGCGATGGGACACCGCCTGCTCCGGCGCCGCTCACACCACCCAAGCGATGACGACCAGCACTTCGATACCTGGTCCCGGACATACGACCGCTCGCCGGCACAGGTCCTCTTCTTCGGCCCGGTCCACCAAGCGGTACCGGCCGCGCTCGCCGGCCGGCTTGCCGCCGGACGGCTGCTCGACATCGGGACCGGCACCGGGCGTTTGCTCGACCGTTTGGGACAGGGGCGGCCGGGGCTGGCACTCTTTGGCCTCGACCGATCTGCGGGGATGTTGAGCGCCGCCCGCCAGGCCCGAGCTCAGCTCAACCTCGTCCTGGGAACCGCCGAAGCACTGCCCTTCGCCAACGAGAGCTTCGACGTCGTGACCACCACCTTGAGCTTTCATCACTGGTCCGACCAACCGAAGGCGCTCAGCGAGGTTCGTCGGGTCCTGCGGCCTGGCGGGGCATTCGCCCTAGCGGACGTCTCAAGCGACGACCTCCCGCGCTGGGGACCGGTCCGAGCCGTGGCCAGGAACATGCTGGCGCATGGGCTCCCGCTGGAGGAACGTCACCGCCTGCTCCAAGTCGCTGGCCTACGGGTGGTCGAAGAGCGGAGAGCCTTTCACCGTCGTTGGATCCCGCTGACCGTGGCGGAGCGCGTTTCGGACCAAACCGCGCTACAGAAGGTCCCATTCTCGAGCGACCCGCTGAGCGTCAGGTCCATCTCGACAAGCGATGCGGACGGTTCAAGCAGCAGAGGGCTGTGATCTCGCTAGCCCACCCTCAGCACAGAACAAGCACCCCGAAAACCACCACATAATAACGACTTTCGTCAGAAAGAACTGCGCACAGAGCGGCACATCTCGCTTATCCACGTGGGTCCCTAAGGCCAGGGTTTCGCGGCGTGGCGACGTCTTGATCCCTGCCTGGCCCGGGTTCGCTGTGCAGGCTGGAAGTCTCGCCCAAAGGTAGTACAAGTTGCCGGCTCGTGACGCGGCCTCACGGGCCCGTCCCTGGGTTGCTGAGTTTCCCTTCCAAGTCTTGCAACAGTCCGAGGACTGCTTGCCCGAACGCGGTCAAGTCCCACATCGCAGGTTGGGGACCCCCGCGAAAGGCTGTGCCCCCTCCAGCGGACCTGCGGGCAACCAAGCCGTGGCGCTCCAGCGCGGCGATGATTGATGGTAGCGACGGGAGGTCAGGACCGATCTGCTGCAGTGTCCGCTCGTCGAGGGCGAAGCGGAACCACAGGCCGGCCGTCCGAGGGGCACCGGTGACTGGGTTCTTGCGCAGTGCCTGGGCGAAGCGCTCTAAGAAGATGAAATGCTCGACGCGGAGGTCTTTGACGGCGTCTACAAGTGCCGCCTCCCAGCGGTGGGTCTCCGTGCTTCTCGCTCCCGAGGCTAGGGCGAGCGCGTAGAGCACGAGGCGCTCCCTCGTAGCCGTATCCTCCGCGGCGTCCATAACCTTTAGCAGCAACTCTTCGAGGCTCGGGTCGGCTTCGCAGCGCCGTGCCAGCTCCTCCGGGTCCATCCCTGCCGCCTCAGCTGCCCATTGGAAGACGTACCGCTGTCGTTTCCGGCCCCGTCCTAAGAGCCAGTCGACAGCGCTTTCCGCCGTCGTGGCCACCACAGGGACCGCCGCAGAGGCGGCCACACCGATCTCGGGCCTCCAGAGAGCCAACAGGCTGGCCGTGCCGGTGGCAACACTCTAAATTCCCGCGTCACGCGCCCGGTGGTCCTCCGTCACCAACTGAGACCATAGGCCACACAGTGGCCGACCGAGACGTTGGAGAACTTCCGCGGATTCCTGGGGCGGTTCAGACATATTGCGCGCCCGAGAACACACGCCCTAGGGGCATCGGTGCCGCGCCCGAACGGCACATCGGGGCCGCCCACCAAAACGTGATGGGATTCGGGCGGGACCGTTCACGACCGGTCGGCGAGCAGCCCGTCAGGCCTCTCGGCGTGCAGCCGGTGGCAGCTCAACGCCGTAGGCGGCGAGCGCCCGGCGCAGCTCGTACCGGCTTGACCACACGAGGCGTCCGCCGCTGAAGGCAGCGTCTCGAATGACCTCGGCGACGACCCACGCTGGAGGCACGAAGGCTCCCATCTCCTCGTCAGAGGAGAACTCGGCCTCGGCGAGGACCAGCCCCTCCAGCACACCGCCGAAGCGGTCCACGCGAAACGGCGGGATCCTCAAACGGTCTTACGGAGCACGGCACCGGGCAAGGCGTCGAAGAGACAATGCTCGTCGGCATCCAGGTACAAGGTGGTGATGAGACCTGGGCCGCCCTCAGGCGGCGGGACCTTCTGCCTGAGCTTGTACTGCGTCGTTCCCCGGCTCTCGCCCTCGACCGTGGTGGCGGCCCGCAGCCCGATCCGACTGCGCTCGAGGTAACGGTGCACGATGTCGACGACCCTGACCGGCGGCTCCGACGGCACACCAGCGAGTAGGAAGCGCCGTTCCCGCTCCACGAGCGCGTACTTCCAGTCCCTTGCCATGCAACCCCCACTCTGGCACCTTCGAGCCCCGAGGTCCCGGTCCGTGCCCCGCCACTCACCACCGGCAGCCCGGGAACGTGCTGTTGGCGATGCGGAAGTAGTTAGTCATGAGCTCGTGTTCGGTGCTTTTGAACGATTGTTCGTCATGGGATCACGCCTTCTTATTGATCGGTACCTGCCGGTCCCAGAACCCCAGGAGGGCCACCATGAACGTCATCAGCCATCCACCCATCAGGGCCCATCGGGTGCTCAGTGCCGTAGTCACGGGCGCGGTCTCGGCTGCGCTCACCCTCGGCGCGATGCTCCCCTTTACGACGACCGCCTCAGCTGCGCAGCGCCACCTGACCAACACCAGTTCGCCGTTGTGCGCCTTGCTGGCTGGCGCGACACCGGGCAGCGCCGCCGCGTTCGGCATAGCCGAGACCATCGCGGATCTTGGCCAAAGCTGCGACCCCCCCCCGTTGTGCGCCTTGCTGGCTGGCGCGACACCGGGCAGCCCGGCCGCGTTCCGTATCGCCGAGACCATCGCCGACCTGGGTCAAAATTGCTAGGGGTGAGGGCGCCCGACGGTCACAGGTACGGTCGGGAGACGTAGTGCCCGGGCCCCAATACCCTTACCGACTGGTGTGCCTGTCCAGGCTCAGGTCACTGGGCCCGCCCAGCACGGGGGTTCCCACCTCGCCGTCGCTGGCACCCAGGCCCAGCGGGCTCGCGAGGACCATGAGGCTGTGATGGCTACGCTTGGGCCGGTGGACGCCCAAAGCGGTAGCCACCTGCGTCATCGCGGCGCCGCCGCCTCGGTTTTCGTGGGGCGGGACCAAGAGATGGCCGAGGTGCTGGTCGGCCTGGACGACGCTGCCGCTGGGAGGGGGAGGCTCTTCCTGGTGGCCGGCGAGCCCGGGATCGGCAAGAGCCGCCTGGCGGACGAGGTCGCCGCAACGGCGCGAGAACGAGGGGCCCGGGTCGCGTGGGGACGGTGCTGGGAGGCGGGCGGTGCTCCCGCTTACTGGCCATGGGTGCAGGTGGTGCGCGCCTGCTTGCGTAGCCAGGGGAGCACCGCGCTCGGCGAAGACCTGCGAGCGGCAGCGGTGGACATCGCCAGGATGCTCCCTGAGATCCGCGACCTGTTCCCGGATCTCCCTGCGCCTACGGCGGCCGACCCAGAGTCCGCCCGGTTCCAGCTGTTCGATTCGACCACGACGTTGCTGCTGAAGCTCGCTCACGGCGGCCCGCTCGTACTCGTGCTCGAAGATCTCCACGCCGCCGACACGCCCTCGCTTCTCCTCCTTCAGTTCCTGGTTGGCCAGATGGCAGATTCGCGCTTGCTGGTCGTGGGCAACTATCGAGATGTCGAGCTAACGCCCGACCATCCGCTGACGCTGACGCTTGCCCAGCTCTCCCGCGAGCCATCGACCCGGCTCCTCCACCTCCAAGGCCTCAACGAGGACGAGGTAGCCCAGCTCGTCGCCGCACGGCTCGGCTCGGTGGCCGTGCCAACTATCATCTCGGCCCTGTACCGGGGCACCAAGGGCAACCCGCTGTTTATCGGCGAAGCGGTCCGGCTCCTTGCCGTCGAGGGGCAGCTTCGGCATTCGGGCTCAGCCATCGTCCGGGTGACCGTGCCCAAGGAGATCAGAGACGTCATCGGTCGGCGCCTGGCGCACCTCGATGACGTGTGCAGGGAGGTGCTCTCGCTGGCTTCGGTGCTCGGCACTGAGTTCACGACCGAGGTGCTCGGACGGCTATGCGGATTGGCCTCCGCTGAGCTCCTCGACCTCCTTGACCGGGCTGGCGAGGCAGCGTTGCTCGTACCGGCCTCGGGAGCTCTGGGGCGGTGGCGGTTCTCTCACGGCCTCGTGCGTGAGGCCCTATACGCCGAGCTGAGCTCGGCCAAGCGGATGGGGCTACACCGCCAGGCGGCCCAGGTGCTGCAGGAAATCTACGGGAGCCATGAGGAGCCCCATCTCGCCGAGCTCGCCCACCACTTTTTCGAAGCCGCACCGCTGGGCGACACGGCCATCGCAGTCGACTATGCGCGCCGGGCAGGAGACCAGGCCGCCCAGTCGCTCGCCTACGAAGAGGCGGCGCGGCTTTACCGGATGGCGGTGGGCGCGCTCGAGCTTTGTGAGCACCAAGATGAGGAGCTGCAGGGCCAGCTCCTGCTGGCCCTGGGTGACGCGTCGGCTCGCGCTGGAGATCTCCTGGCAGCACGGGAGGCCTTCTTCCGGGTCGCCACCATCGCCCGGCGGACCGGTGCGGCGAGCCAGCTGGCCCAGGCCAGTCTGGGTTACGGCGGGAGGTTCGTTTGGGCGCGGGCGGGCGACGACCCCCACCTGGTGGCAATGCTCCAGGACGCCTTGGTGCTGCTTGGCGGAGGGGACGACCGGCTCCGGGTCCGGTTGCTAGCTCGGCTCGCCTGTGCGCTGCGCAGTTCGCCGGACCGCGAGCGGAGCGACACCCTCAGCCGGCAAGCGCTCGAGACCGCTCGGGGGCTCGATGACCCAGCGACGCTGGGGTTCGCCCTTGAGGCGAGGTTCTGGGCGATCTACTGGCCCGAGAACCCGGAAGAACGGCTGGACCTCGCCACCGAGCTGGTCCGGGTGGCGGAGGCCGCGAACGACGCCGAGCGAACGTTCGCGGGGCGGTTGGCGAGGTATATGTTCCTCGCCGACCTCGGTGCGGTCGCCGACTCTCGGGCCGAGGTAGAGGCCGTGGCGAGAAAAGCCGACGAGTTGCGCCAGCCTGCTCTGAGGTGGGTGATCCGGACCGCAGAGACGATGTTCGCCCTGCTGGAGGGGGACTTCGATCGTGCCGAGAAGCTGATGGCTTTGGAGGTTCGCCCAGGCCAGCCGCCCACGCTGGCTCGAGACGACCTGTCCACGCATCAGATGCACCGCTATCTGCTCGCCTGGGAGCGAGGTGGCCTGGCCGTACTGGAGCAAAGCACCCGTGCCACCGTCGATGAGTTGGCCGCCTGGTACCCACTCCATCGGGCCGCCCTGGCGGGCCTGCTGCTAGTCGCTTGCCGCCTCTGATCGACAAAGTGTTGTCTATGCGGCCTGGGTCGTGAGGGCGAGGTCGTCGAAGAGAGCCTGCATGTTGGTGCGGATGGTTTCGTAGTCGCGGTCGACCGCTACCGCTGTCCAGTGGGCAGGTTTACGCCCTCGTCGTGGGCTGCGGACCCCAGCAAGTATGGGCGCGATAACGTGCTCGCGCAGCACAAGCAGGGCGGTGATGGTGCGGGCAGCTTGGGGCGGGACGTGGTAACGGCGGGTGCGTCCTGGCTTGATGACGAGCTCGTGGCCGCGAAGCTTACGGAGGTCGTAAGCGGCTTGACGGACGGTGTAGGTCGTGCTGGCGGTCATGGCATGGACCTTGTTGGCGAGGTCGGCCACACTGAAGCCGTCGGGAGCGGCGGCGAGGGCGATGACGGCGGCCAGGGTGGACCGGGTGCGGGCCTTGTTCAAGTCGACGCCGCCGACGCGGGTGCGCCCCATCACCGACGGTTGTGGCAGCTCGTCCAAGATGCCATCGGGGACAAAGGCGACATCGACGCAGTCAAGGGTGGTGCAGAAGCGCTCGAGCATCCCGGCGAGGCGGGCGACGATGTCGGGGAAGCGGTCCAAGACACGGCCCGTCCCCAGGGCTTTGGTGTTGTGGCAGACCGCCTCGAAGCGCAGCACGTGCTCGCCTTTGGTGTAGCCCTTCAACGTCAAAGATCCGAAGTGGACCTTGAAGATGGTGAGGCCGTACTTAGGTGTCTCGGTCACGGCTGCCACCCTGGGCGACAGCTCACTGTGGTTGGTGCGGGGGCGCCTGTAGGTGCCGAACAGTGTGCGCAGGGTAGGCACATCGAGGCGCCTGCGGGTGCGGTCGACGATGGCGTCGAAAGTCGCCTCCATCTGGGCGCCGGAGCGGAACAACAGGTTGCGGGAGTACTCGACCTGGTAGACGGCGTAGTCGTAGACGAACCGGGAGCTTTGCTGGTCGGCCAGGTCAAGCCCGAAGCACAAGCAGGCGTTGTAGATCCAGCCGTCGCAGACCCGGCCCAGACGCCCTATAGCCGCGGGTTGCGACAAGGTGTCTGCGAACTGGGCCAGGCCCGCGGGGTCGGCGACGGCGGTGAAGCAGTTGCCTTCCTTGGCGAAGGCTACCCCTGCGGCCTTGGCCAGGCAGGCGACGTGGTCATGGCCGTTCAAGATGACCTGGGCACCAAAGGGCGGGTGGCCCGCCATCTTTATCGTCACGTGCCCCCAGGTGGGGTCGAGGATATGGAACGAATAGTGGTTCACGAAGCTCTTCTTCTTGGCCAGGTTGCAGATCGTGCCGTTCTTCGAGCGCTCCACGTCCCAGGTAGTGGCTGGGGCCCGGGCCACCAAGACCATGAACACCCCGGGACCGGCCCCTGGGTGCTCGGCCAGGTACGCCTCAGCCACCAGGTGCTTGCGCTCCCCGGCCTTGCAGTCGATGACCGGGACGCCCTTCGCTGCCGCCCAGGCCCGGAGCCGGCGGCTGAACCGGCCGGCCATGCGCATGAGGTGGGCGTTGTCCAGCTCTGCGTCGCTGTCGCCGTGCAGGCGCCGCCACCAGACCCGGAACCCGCCGGGGCTGTGGGCCAAGGAGAAATAGGCGTTCAGCACGACCCTGTCGACGCAGTCGTACGAGCCGGTCAACAGCTCGCCATAGCGGGCGGAGATCTCATCGGGCACTCGGCGACAATAGGCCCCGGTCGACGCCCCTGGGCCACGGCCACTAGGGCCTGGAGGCGGCCTTGGCTGCCTGAGCTGAGCTCGCCTGGGACGGCGCGCCGCGCGAAGCCCGTGGTGGGCGTCAGCAGCAAGCCGGCGCCATGGTCCACAACAGCGCCCGGGGCCGCACGCCTTCTGCCCGCAGCTGCAGTGCCAGGGGGGTCAAGGGGCGAAGAGCGAGGACACGGAGGCGCCGCCCCCAACAGGCACCCCGGCTGGACCTCCGCACCAGGCCGGGCCCCCGGCGCCGGAGGCCCGCAGCGACCCCTTGACGCCCCGGGAGGTCCGCCGCGCCCACAATGGGAGGCAAAGGGGATGCCGCCGTCCGGAGCACTTCAGGTTTGTCCGTTCCCCCGTGTTACGCCCTCCCATTATTCGGGCGGCATCCCCTCTGCCGTTGCTCAGGGCTCTCACCGGCAACAGTCCCCATGCCCTGAAAGCGACAGCCGCTAATGCATGGTTGCCCCGAAGGGGCCTTCAAGCCGGGGCGCTGTCCCCGGCTTGAGTTAGTCGCTTGCCGACCACGAAGTTCACGGTCAGGTCAAGTTTTAGGCCGCGATCATTTCCTGGCTGATGAAGTCGTCGAGCGCATGGTCGAACTGCCGCCAGGCGACGGCGAGGGGGCTCCGCCTGGC
>JBEKNX010000188.1:0-8783 GCA_049522375.1 Acidimicrobiales bacterium
GGCCTGCCTCGTGCGCGGGTCGATGAACCCGTAAAGCATGTCGACCAGGAAGTTAGCGCCGAGGACCACCAGGCAGATGACCAGGAAGATGCCTTGCATGAGGGCGTAATCGTCGTTTTGGACCGCCTGCAGCAATGTGTAGCCGATGCCGGGGTACGAGAAGACGATCTCCATGATGATCGAACCGCTCACGACGAAGCCGAGCGAGATGGCGAAGCCGGTCACGCTGGGCAGGATCGCATTTCGCGCTGCATAGCCCAGTAGCACGCGGCGGGAGCGTAGCCCCTTGGCCTCGGCCGCCCACACATAGTCTTCGGACAGGGTGGTGAGGGTCATGTTGCGCATGGACAGCATCCACCCGCCGAGTTGGGCGAGGACGATGGTGGCGCCAGGGAGGACCGAGTGCTGGATGGCCGAAAAGATGAACGAGGGGCTCCAGCCGATGTTCAGCGTCGGGTCGTAACCACCGTTGAGCGGCAGGTAGTGGAGCACGACGCCGAAGAGGTAGAGAAAGACTAGTGCCAGCCAGAAGTACGGGGTGGCGGTCAGAAAAGTCGTCACCGGCAACAGGTTGTTGAGGAAGCGGCTGCGCCTCCACCCGGCCAGGGCGCCGAGCGTCGTCCCGATGAGGAAGGCGATAACCGTGGCCGTGCCGACGAGGATGATCGTCCACGGGAGGGTCTGGGCCAGTATGTGGGTCACCGGTGTCGGGAACTCGGTTATCGAGACACCGAGGTTGAGCTTGGACAGCTGGCGCAGATAATGCCAGTACTGGTCCAAGAGATTGCCGCCACCGACGCCGAGGACCGAGGACAAGACCTTGTACTCGCCCGGGGGCGGGTTGCCGGACGTCGACATCCGGGCCAGGAGCACCTCGACGGGGTTGCCGGGTATGAACCGGGGGAGGAAGAAGTTGAGGGTTACGGCGCCCCACAGGGCCAGTAGGTAGAACCCGGCCTTGCGTGTGAAGTACCGCACCCGTCGCTTCTCCTCCCCCCGTCCTTACCGCGTCTTACTTAAGATGCGTGTTACTTAAGATAGAGCCTGGGGGTCACCCACGCGTAGTCCGGCGCGATGGGCACGTCCTCCGCGTACGGGTTGGCCAGGGTCGGGTAGCCCCCGACGACGTTGGCGTTGAACTCCGTGTCGCCCTGCTGGTCGAACAGAGGGATCGCCGGGAGCTGCTGGGCGACGATGGCCTCGATCTTGGCAAAGTAGGGGACTTGCTGCGCCGCACTGGGGAGCGTGGCGATGGTGTTGAGGGCGCTGTTGAACGCGGGGTCGTTGAAGCGGCCATAGTCTCCGGCGGACTCAGCCTTGCCTACCGGGGGGATGTTCTGGCCGTCGAGCAGGGTCTTGTAGTAGACATACGGGCTGGGCGTGAACCCGTAGTACTCGAGCATCGAGTCGAAGGTGCCTTCTTCCCGGACGTTGGCGTACTCGCTGAACGCCGGGTCGACGACGTTGACGGTGATACCGACAGCCGCTTCCTCGGTGGTGAGCAACTGAAGGTCCTGCTGGTAGTCCGTCCAGCCGTCGGGCACGTAGATGTTGAGGGACAACGCCTTGCCGTCCTTGGTCATGGCACCGCCCGACATGGTGTAGCCGTCGGCCTTGAGGAGCGCCTCGGCCTTCATGTCGCTGTAGCTGAAGCGCTGGTTCAGGAACGGGGCGGTGGTGACGCCGGAGAACAGTGGCTCCACCAGAGCGACGTCGTTGATGGGCCCGGACTCACCGTCGTAGACGATGTTGTCGATAGTCGTCCGGTTTATGGCGTCGCTGAACGCCTCCCGGACGGCCAGGTCGGACATCGGGTTGTACGTGCCGTTGATCGTCTTGGTGAAGTTCGGGATGATATTGGCGATGGCGGCGGGGATGGCGTCCACGATAAAGCCCTTGTGCGACTCGTACGTGGTCTTGATGTTCGGGATAAACGCGCCGCCCCAGTCGATGGACCCGCTCTCGATGGCCAGGTCGTTGGCCGTGTTGCCGTTGAAGTACAGGTAGCGCAGGGTCTGGATGTGGGGGAGCCCGGGCATGTAGTAATGAGGGTTGGCCGTCATGACCAGTTCGGACGGCGACACCTTGGAGACTTCGTACGAACCGGTCCCGACCGGGGTGGCGTTGGCGAACGTGGTGGGTTCGCTGATGCTCTTCCAGATGTGCTCGGGCACGATGTAGGTGGTCCCCGCGATGTAGTTGATGTCCGTGTAGGCGGGTGAGCTGAAGTTGACCGTCACCGCGTACGGCCCGTTGGCCACGGCGCTGGTGATCGGCAGGCTGTCAGGGTTGAGGTCGGCGTTCTTGGCCAGCAGGTTGAAGGTATAGGCAACGTCGGCGCTGGTGAACGGGGTACCGTCGGTCCACGTGACGCCTTTGCGCAGTTGGAACGTGATGGACTTCCCACCATTGGACCAGGCGTAGCTGGTGGCGAGCCAGCCGTGATTGTCGGCCGAGTCGGCCATAGACCAGAACCACAGCGGCTCATAAACCAGGCCGTAGGCCTGAAGGTTGGCGGTGGCGGAGAACGGGTTGAAGTTGGAGATGAAAGGTGAGCCGTTGCCGAACGAGACGGTCAGCGTCCCGGAAGCCAAGGCGCTCGACCGCGTCGTCGCGCCCACCGACCCGGCACTGACGGCAACTAGGGCAGCACAGAGCGCCGCCGTCGCGCCCAGGCGTACGGAGGTCCTCCGGCGCGGTTTCGTACTTTTCAGGAGTTTATTGTGCACTTTGGTTCTTTCCCTTCTGATTGTCATTTGTTGGTTGCATTTCATATTTGACGGGGTTGAGCGTTTCGTGAGCGGTCAGGACGGTTGTTCATGATCGTGCTTTACGGCAGCGCTTGCCTCCCTCGGTCGTCGAGAAGTTCGATGGCGGTGTCATAGGCGAGGTCCAGAGCCAGCAACGTGGCCCCGTGCAAGCTCGCTTCGGGGCCCAGTGAGCTCGGCACGATGCGGAGGTGGCGGGTCGAGAACATCGTGGCCTGGGCGTAGGTCGCCTCCCGCATCCCGGCCAGAAGGGAGATCTCCAGGGCTCCGAGCGATCCCCCCATGACGATTACGGCTGGGTTGAAGAAGCTGACGATGCCGCTCATGACCGCGCCCAGAGCTTTGCCGGCGTCGCGGACCATGCTCATGGCCAGGAGGTCCCCCTGGACGACGAGGCGGGAGACATCGCCGGCTGTGTCGACCTTGTAGTCCTGCGCCTTCAGCCTTTTGACCAGGGCGCCCCCGCTGGCCACGACCTCGAGGCAGTTCTTGCTCCCGCACGAGCACATGAGGTTTTGCGCCGCGTCGGCAACGCATATGTGGCCCACCTCGCCGGCGGTGCCGTCATATCCCCGGTAAATCTGGCCGTTGGCGATTATCCCACAGCCGATCCCGGTACCGTGCTTAATGAACAAGAGGTCATGGATGCCCTCTTGACGCCATTTGGCGTCGTACTCGCCCCAGGCCATGACGTTAACGTCGTTGTCCACGACTATGGGGCCCTTTACCCATTTGCCCAGGAGGGAGTGGACGGGGGCTTGGTCCCAGCCGGCCATGTGCGGCGGGCCGGTGACGCGCCCGTCCGCGAAGTTGACGGGCCCGGGAAAACCGACGGCGCACGAGCGCACCGCATCGATGGCCAGGTCCATGTCGTCGAGGGCCTGACGCACCTCTGCCTCCACCGGGCCGAGCACCTCGTCGGCTCCCGAGGAGATGACGATAGGGGACCCGCCGTCGGCGAGGGGCCTCGCCGCGAAGTCGGCCAGCCGCCAGCGAGCGTGGGTCGAACCGAGCTCAATGGCGAGCACGACCCCGGCACCAGGGGGGAACCCGACGCGCCCGGCTCGCCGGCCGCCCGTGGGCTCGGTATCGCCCAGCTCTTCGAGGAGGCCGGCCTCCAGCAGCTCCCGCACCCTCAACGAAACACTGGAGCGGGGCAATTCGCACAACGCGGCCAGTTCCGAGCGGGTCGTCGTCCCCTGCGACCTCAATGCGTCAAGCAGAGCCTTGTACTCACCCTGAGGGGCTTTGGCTAGCTTTGGCAGAAGTGGCACCAGCGCAACACTAGGTGCGGCTAAGCCTGAATGTCAACGCGGCTGTCCCAGCCAATGTCCAGCCCTGCCTGGCGGAGCCCCGTACCGGCCATCGAGGCCCTCTGCAATGATTGAAGGCGTGCGGTACGGGGCGGTGCTTTTCGATCTGGACGGCACGCTGACCGATCCGGGGGTCGGCATTTTCAACTCCGTGTCGTTCGCCCTCTCGAGATTGGGCGCGGAGCCGTTGGACCGCGCACAGCTGCGGGACTTCGTCGGCCCTCCCGCCCACGACTGCTTCGAGGCGCTCGGTTTCGACGCCGCCACCTCGGAGCGGGCAGTGGTGGAGTACCGGCGGTACATGGCGGAAAAGGGCCTCTATGAGAACGAGGTGTACCCGGGGATCGAGGCAGTTCTCAGCGGGTTGCGGGACGGCGGGGCCACCTTGGCTGTGGCCACGTCGAAGCCCACCGTGTTCGCCCGGCGAGTCTTGGAACATTTCGGCTTGTCCGGCTACTTCGCCTACGTCTCGGGTTCCGAGCTCGACGGGCGTGCCCGCGCCAAACACGAGGTGATCAGCATTGCCATCACGGCGCTCGGCCTGGTCGGGCGGGACGACGTCTGCATGGTGGGCGACCGGGCCCTCGATGTCACTGGAGCCGCGGCCTTAAGCCTGCCCGCCGTCGCTGTGGCCTGGGGCTATGCGGCGGACGGGGAACTGGAGTCAGCCGGGGCGGCTGCGGTGGCGCACACCCCGGCCGAGCTACTGGCCCTTTTGAGCTGACGGGGCCGGAGCCCCGGGTAACCTTTGACCTGTGAGGCGCAGTGGAGCAGTGGTGGGCGTTGTCCTTGTATTGCTGGGCGTGTTCTGGTCCGGGCGTGAAAGCAGCCACGGCCTGGGCGCTTTGTGGGAACATTGGTGGTGCCCGGTCCCGCTGGCTTTGGTCCTCGTAGGTGCGGCCATCGTGGTCGCCGTCCGGCGTCGCCCCTCGACGGCATGACGCCGTGCCGGCGACGCACGGACGACCGGCCCGCACCATGAGCGGCGCCCGCCGGGGACCGGTAGGGACGCGCCGATGAGCGACAGCACAGGCCCGGGCTGGCCGGCCCAGCCGATGGGCCCGGGGGCCGAGCCGTCCGGGGCCCCGCCTGGCCCTGTGCCGGGCCCACCGTCCGGCATGGCCGCCGGGCCGTGGGCCGGCGGCCAACCCCCGCCGCCGTACCTGCCGGTCCCGCCGCCGGCGGAACGGTTTTACCGGGCCTGGCAGGCACGGACGAACACGGACTACATCTTCAGCTTCTGGACGGCACTGGGCTGGACGCTGCTCACGCTGGGCATTTATGGGTTCTATGTCTTTTACCAACTGGTCCGGCGTATGCGGGAACACAACGCCCGTCGGCTGGAACTGCTTGACGCGGCGCTCGGCTTCGGCTGGGAAGAGGCGGGGCGGCGCGGGTTGCAGGAGGAGCTGGTCCCGTCGTTCCAGCGGGCGGCCGCCCACCTGGCCGTGCTGAAGAAGATGACCGGGGACTTCCGGGAGCCCGTTATCTGGCTGGTACTTTCCGTGCTGGCCAATGCCATCGTGCACGTTATTGCCTTCATACTGCTCGACGAGGACCTGGTCAAACATGACGGGGCGGAGGTCGGCGTCGAGTACGAGCTGGCGCTCATTTACGGCCGGCTCGGTCATGTCCTGGCTTATCCCGACGCGGGGCGGGTCAAGCGCCAGCACAACTACGTGGGCCGGATAGTGGTGGCCATCATCTCGTTCGGCATCTATTTCCTCTGGTGGTACCACGACATGATGGTCGAGCCGAACCGGCATTTCTACGCCAACTGGTCCCAGGAAGACGCCCTGGCTGCCGCCATAACCGCCATCCGGCAGGCCCTCTAGCGGCGTCGCCCCACGACCCAGGCGGTCGCCGCGCAGCCGGCCACGGTCCAAGCACCGAGGACGCAGAACGATGTCGCCACGTGGTTGACGATGCCCTGCGTGAGGCCAGCGCGGATGACGACGGCCATGGCGTAGAAGGGCAGTACCCGGTGGACGGCATAGAGCCAGTCCGGGAGCTGCGAAGCCGGGAACACGATGGGCGAGAACATGAGCACTACGAACATCAACGCGTTGGTCACCACGTTGGTCACCAACGGATTGGAGATGGCGACGGCCATGCCGTACCCGACCGTTATCGCCATAATGGCGCAAAGCAGCGCGGCGGGGACGAGCAGCGGTGAGACCGACAGGTGCACGCCGTAACGCCAGGTCGCCACGAGCAAGGCCAGCGCCGCGCCGGGGAGCGCCAGGACCGTGTACAGCAGGAACGTAGACGCGGCCTGGGCGCTGCGGGGCGACGGGAGCGACCAGATGTAATCAAATGTCCCCTCGGTCTTCTGCTGAGCCACGGCACCGGGCAGCATCACGAATCCAAGGGGTATGAGCGCCAGTGTCGGTGCGCCGGTGGTGATGTACACAGCTCGGGCGGCGGTGACATGGGGGTAGAAAAACCCGTACAACAGTGCCATTCCGGCGCCTGTCATCGTCTGGATGAGCATCAGCATCGGTGCCCACTGCCGCATGCGGCCGTAGTCGAAGCGCAGCATGCAGGTCAGGCTGGCGACCCAGTAGCGGGCCCCCGACCGCAGCTGTGCCCCCGAGGCGTGACGCGCCCGGCGCCGGGCGGCCACGGGAACCGTCACGGACGCTTCCCGAGCGCTCGTCCGGCGAGGCCGGCGCAGGCGACCGCCCATATCCCGAGCACTACGTAGGCCGACACGACCGCCGGGTGAGCTCCCGAGGTGAGAGAAGCCCGGGTGACGACGGCCATATGGCGGAACGGGAACCACCAATTGAGGGCCCCGAGCCAACGCGGCATCTGGGAGAGCGGGAAAAGAACGGGGGCGAAGCCGAAGACGACGAAGACGAGCAACTGGGTGATGAGCCTCGTCGCCATCGGGTTGCCGATGGCATGGCCGAGGGCGTAACCGAGCATCGTCCCGGCGAACGAGGTGAGCAGCACGGCCGGCAGGACCATGGGGGAGATGTGCAGGGGCAGGTCGTAGCGCAGCCGGGCGACGCAAAGGGACACGACCATGGCCGGGACGCCGGCGATGAGGCAGACGGTGTACCAGGCAGCGGCGGTGACCGAACGGCGGACAGGCAACGAGCGTAGGTAGTCGTAACTGCCGTTGACCTTCTGGTCAGCCACGAGCTGCGGCCCCATGACCAGACCGATCATCACCAAGTTGACCACGGGCACGCCCGTTGATACGAACAATGCGGCTGTCATCGGTATGTGGCCGAAGAACAAAGAGATCCCGAGGACGAAGCCCACGCCCGAGAGCACCTGGACTACGGCCAGCGTGGCCATCCAGACCCGCAGGCTGGCGAGGTGCCACCGCAACATGACCACGTAGTTGGCCCACCAGTGTTTCGTCCCGCGTTGAACGGTAATGAACCGGCCGGTCACGGCGGCCGGCCGCGCACCAGCGGGGCTTATCGGGCTAATCGGGCTCATCGGGCTCATCGGGGCCGTCGGCGGACATGTGCGACGTCAGCCTGATGTAGGCGTCCTCCAGGGTTGTTGCTCCCAGGGCGTACTCCTCGGCCACGCCGGCGTCGGTCAGCGCCACTGCCCAGGCGATCCCCGCAGCGGCGTCCGCCTCGGCGATCGTCGTCACCAGGTTGTGCCCGACACGCACGGCCTCACCGGCCCACGGCGGGAGCGCGGGCGTCTCGGTCCCGGGGGCCAACATCAGGTGCAGCCGTAAATGGGACCGGTCGGCCGCCTTCAACGAGGACGGTGTGCCCTCGGCCACCAGGCGACCTTTGTGGATCACGGCCAAGCGGTCGACCGACTTCTCGGCTTCGAGCACGTTGTGGGTGACGAGCAGGACCGAGCACCCGCGGGCGCCAAGGGCGCGGATCTGCTCCCACATCAGGCGCCGTCGCCTCGGGTCGACGTCGTTGGTCGGCTCGTCCAGGATCACCAGCCGCCCGGGACTGACGGTGGCCATGCAGAAACCTACGAGGCGCTTGACCCCGCCGGACAGCGTGTGGCCGAGAGCGCCTTGCCATTCACCGAGGTCGAGGGCCTCGACGAGGGCGGCCGTCTGTTGGCGGACCTCCCCGGCCCGGCCACCCCGGATCCGCCCGGCCAGCTCGATCGCCTCGCGCACGTGGAACGAGTCGATCGGCATCTGTGCCTGGGGGAGGTAGGAGCACAGCTGGCGAGCGGCGTCGGGGTCGGCCACGAGGTCGAAGGGACCGAGCCTGATGCTACCGGCGTTCGGTTTCAGCAGGCCGATCGTTTGCTTGACCAGAGTGGACTTGCCGGCGCCGTTGGGCCCGAGCAGACCATAAACCTCTCCCGGCTCGACCCGCAGGGTGATGTTGTCGTTCGCCGCCAGCCCGCCGAAATGCTTGCAGAGGCCGTTGACCCTGAAAGCCCAATCTTCGAGGGGCGCCGGTTGCGACGTGGCGATGGGCGGTCCTTTGACGATGGCCGCCACCACGCCTCCTCTCGAATGGTCCCCGGGAACGCTACCGAGCCCGCTCCAGCCGAGGGTAGGGCCGAAAGTCAGTCGTCAGCCCGTAGCCGCGGGTCTGCCCCCGGTCACCGTTTTGAGGTATACCTGCGGGACACGGGCCGGGGGGCCAGGGCCATCCTCTTGGCCCGCCGGGCCCTGCCCGATCACGGCTTCGACCGGGCCCTGCAACTGCTCTACCGGCTACCCCGGTGACCCCGGGGGGCGGAAGGCGGA
>JBEKNX010000189.1:0-16953 GCA_049522375.1 Acidimicrobiales bacterium
CCGAGGTGGCAGCCGGCCACGTTGGGCCCGACAAGATCCCCGGCCTGGTCGCCCTGGTGTCCCGAGAAGAACAAGTTCATGTCGAGGCCCTCGGATCCCTGTCCGTTGGCGGGCCGCCCGTTCGGAGAGACTCCCTGTTCCGCATAGCGTCGACGTCCAAGCCCGTGACCGGCGCGGCGATCATGGCTCTGGAGGGCGAGGGCCTTGTCAGGTTGGACGACCCGGTTGAGAGGTGGCTGCCAGAACTCGCCGATCGCCCGGTGCTGCGCCGCACGGACGGCCCGCTGGACGACACCGTCCCCGCTGACCGACCGATCAACATCCGGGATCTGCTCACCTTCACCTTCGGTTTCGGGATGGTCGTGGAAATGTTCATGGCGCCCCGGCCGTGGCCAGTCGTGAAGGCCGCCACCGACTTGCATCTCTGCACCCTTGGCCCGCCCAACCCCGACGAGCAGCCCGATCCCGACACCTGGATCGCCGGGCTCGGCTCGCTGCCGCTGATGGCCCAACCGGGCCAGCGTTGGATGTACAACACGGGGGCGTCAGTCCTAGGCGTGCTGGCGGCCCGGGCCGCCGGCATGTCACTCGCCGATGTGCTGCGCAGCCGGATGTTCGAGCCACTCGGTATGCGCGACACAGCTTTTTGGGCCGCCGATGTCTCCCGCCTGGCCACTGCCTACGCACCGACTCCGGACGGGGTGGGGGTGTGGGACCCACCCGACGGGCAATGGAGCCACCCCCCGGCGTTCGCTGACGGCGCCGCCGGCCTGGTCTCGACCGCCGACGACCTTCTAGCCTTCGCCCGAATGTTCCTCACTGCGGGCGCCCCGGCTCTATCAAAAGAGGCGGTCGCGCAGATGACCCGGGACCAGCTGACCCCGCAACAGCGGGCCGGGACGGCAGGAGCGTTCCTTCACGGGCGCAGCTGGAGCCTGTGCCAGTCCGTGATCACCGAGGGGCCACGCGCCGGGGCCTTCGGTTGGGACGGCGGGCTCGGCACGTCCTGGCTTGTGGATCCGGTCCGAGACTTGGTGGTGATAGTACTGACACAACGCCTATGGGAGACCTCCCAGCCTCCCGCTGTCCATGACGAGCTACAAGACGCCGGCTACGCCGCCCTCAACTGAGATCCACGTTGCGCGGGCGAGCCCGTGGGGCGAGCCTCCTTCGGGGAAGCCGGAGTGCCTATGCTCAGTGCCTGGTGACTGAGCCTGTTGTGCATCCGCTGGGCGATGTTCCCCGTACACCCGATACCCGAGCACGAGGAGACGAACGACATGGAGCAGGCCAAGCAACACCCGAAGGTAACTCGTGGAGCCTCCGTTGGACGCGCCGCGGCTGCGGTCTTGGCCGTCGGCGGGCTGTTCACATCGGTCTTCACCGTCAGCCCGGCCGGGGCGGCGACCAGCGGCAAGGCCAAGAGCGTCGTGATCTCGGCCCTCAAGACCAAGAAGTTCGGCACGGTCCTGGTCAGCGGCAAAACGCTCTACACTCTCAAGCCCAGCAGCACCGCCTGTAATGCGGCGTGCCAGAAGATCTGGCCCGAGGTCCTGCTGCCTACGGGCGTGCCGAAGGCGACGGCAGGGCCCGGCGTCAGCGCGGCGAAGCTTGGCACCGTGAAGGGGGCCGGTGGGGCCCTTCAGGTGACGTACTCCGGCAAGGCCCTGTACTGGTTCATCGGGGACAAGGCTCCCGGACAGGTGAACGGGAACGTGACCGACACGTGGGGGACCTGGTCCGACGTGGCGACGGTAAAGCCGGCATCGAACCCCGGCACCGGGGGAGTGGCGTTCTAGCTCCCGACCTGGAGACTGAGGGCTAATTATGTCTGTCGTAGCCGAACCCGTTCGCTCTCTTCCGCCGGCACCGGCGGAGCGGAGAAGCCGGAGGGCGAGCGGGCTGAGGCTGGCGCTGTCGTCGCGCGTCTACCTCCCGGCGTGCTCGATCGTGGTCGTGGCCGCCGTCCTCATCGGGATCGGTTGGGCCAATGACTGGGGTGGTGCCGACTTCGCCGGCTCGATGACGAGTCTTCGTGTCGTCGTAATAGGGCCCATCACCCTGGCCATCATCGGGGTTTTTCTCATTGTGGAACGGCTGCGCCCGGCACAGCGGCGACCGCTGTTCGCTCGCGGTTACCGCCAGGATCTCCTCTACACGGTCCTAAACGCGACGCTCACCGTGCCGCTCGTGACCGCGTTGACTCTCTCTTTCTCACAAGTTGTGAGGCAATCCCTGCCGTGGCTGGTCCTGGCCAGGATCGGCACGCTCCCCAGCTGGGGGGCAATTGCCCTGATCTTTGTCGCCATGGACGGGTGCAATTGGTTTGCGCACCTGGCGAACCATCGCGTCCGGATGCTCTGGCGCTTCCACGAGTTGCATCATTCACAAGAGGACATGAACGTGCTCACGGTCTTTCGCACGCACCCGCTCATTCATGTTTCCTACCTCATCGCGCTGGTCCCGGGGATCGTACTTGTCGCCAACGGCATGTTGCCTACGACCCTTCTGGTCATCTACGGGGGCGTCGTCGCCTTCGCTCACTCCAATACCAACCTCGGTTTCGGGCCGCTCGGGCGGATCTTTGTGAGCCCGAACTACCACCGCATCCACCACCAATTGGACGGGCCGCAAGACGTCAACCTCGGGTTCGCGCTGACGATCTGGGACCAGATGGCCCACCGAGCGGTGTTCCCCACGCCCGAGACGATCAGGACTGACACCGGGCTGGCCGGCCGGCCACTGATCGTCGAACAGTCGACATCGCGACCGCGTCATCTACGGGTGTTCGCCGCTCAGCTGGTCGCACCGTTCCGCCCTCTGAAGCAGTGGGCCGACGTCCGCTCTGACCGGAGCGGGGAGTAATGCACGGGACTGGAGGGTGGAGTGCCGTTGGGAAGGGACCGTCTAGAGGCTGAACCCGACCGTCGCCAGCTCGTCCTGCGGGTGGTCGGCGCGGGCCTGCTCGTCGCCACGGGGGCGGTGCACCTTGACCTGTACCTGACCGGCTACAGGACGATCCCGACGATCGGCTGGCTGTTCCTGCTCCAGGTGATAACCGCATTTGGCCTCGGCCTGCTCGTCCTCGTCTCTCGTAGCCGCCTGGTGTCGGCGGCGGGCGCCGGGTTCGCCATGGCGACCCTGGGCGGCTACCTCCTGTCGTTACGGGTCGGCCTCTTCGGCTTCCGGGAGGTCCGCACCACCGCCGGCATCGCCGCCGGGGTCATCGAGGTAGCTACTTTCGCCGCGCTCGCCGCCCTCGTGCTGAGCCCTCGACCCGAGCCCGTCGGGCCGGCGATGGAACGCACCAGGGCGGCGGACAGGCTGCTGGCGGCTATCCCCGCGGCGCGGTGGGCGGCCCTCGCCTTCTCCGTACTGGCCGCGGCATTGCTAGGGGTCTCGCTGGCCGCGACAGGCCCCGCTTCAACGAGCGCCGGCTCGTCAGGCGCGCTGCTGAAGATCATCAAGATCCACGGCGTCCCGGTGCTCACCAATGCTCAGGGCTACACGCTGTACTGGTTTGCGCCCGACACCGCGACCAAGTCGACTTGCTATGGGACATGCGCCGCGTACTGGCCGCCGCTCACCGGGGGCCCGGTCGCCGGCCCGGGCGTGGCGGGCAAGCTGGGGACCATCAAGCGGTCAGGCGGCGAGACGCAGGCTACCTATGACGGCCATCCGCTGTACACCTACGTCGGCGATTCCGCTCCCGGCCAGGCCAACGGCAACGACATCAACTTGAACGGCGGGCTCTGGTACGAAATGGCTGCTTCCGGCTGAGCACCGGAACGGCGGGGGATCGACTAGGAGTACGAGGGCGGCCTCGTCACCATCGAGACGCCGGTGCTCGGTTTCGCTGACCAGTACGAGGTGGAGAAGCTTCCCCTTGCCTCTCAAATCCGCCTCCGTCGAGTACACGGTCAACGCCATGCCCTTCCGGGGGCCGGCGGAGTTCCTCGCCGTCGCCGCTCGAACGGCCCTCCCCGATGCCCGGGCGGCCGGTACCCGAGTTTCACGCCGCCCTGCTGGACAGCGGGTCGCTCCCCGTCCCCGCCCTCCACCGGCACATCGGGCGATGGACCGATAGCAGGCTGGCCTAGGGCTGTTTGACCAGGCGACCGGGGCTCCGGTACCGTACTGGCATCGCGCGCCGTCGTTGGAGCGCATCACGGCGCGCCAGGGAGCAAGTGCTCCCGCGTGGACCGGAGGGATCATGACTCAGTTGGCAAGAAAGCAGAGGCCCGGGCTGGCGCGGTTTGTGGCCGGTGCCGCATCAGTGGCCTTGTTCGTCCCGTTGGCGCTCGGAAGCGTAGCCAACGCCGCCCAACCGCCCAACGTGACCGTGGTGATGGGAACGACAGACCGGATCGTGTCCGCCGACCCGGCGGGCTCTTACGACCTGCCGTCGTGGACGATCATCTATAACGTCTACCAGACGCTGCTCCGGTACCCCCCGAGCAGCACGACGATAGTGCCCGATGCAGCCAAGTGCGCGTGGAAGGGCACCGGGATCAACGTGTACGTGTGCACGGTGCTACCGAACCAGTATTTCTCCAACGGCGACCCGGTCACCGGCCAGGACGTGGTGTACTCCTTCGAGCGGATCAACAAGATCAACGACCCCAACGGTCCGTCCAGCCTCATCGCGCCCATGAAGAGCGTGACCGCCTCGGGCAACACGGTCACATTCATTTTGAAGAACGCCGACGTCACTTGGCCGGCCGTGCTAACAACGGGGGCGGGCGCCATCGTTGACGCCAAGGTCTTCCCCTTCAACAAGCTCCAGCCGGACGCCAAGATCGTCGGCTCCGGACCGTACCAGCTGCAGTCGTACACGCCCAACGAGATAGCGGTGTTCACGCCCAACCCGCACTACGGCGGCACTGATGTCCTGCACAACAACCGGTTCATCGTCCGCTACGAGGAGAGCGCCACGACCCTCGTCTCCGACGCCCAGCAGGATGCCGTTGACATCGCCTACCGCGAGATGACGCCGACCGAGCTCATAGCCCTCAAGAACTCGAAGGGGCTCGCCCTGGAGCAGGGCAAGGGGATCGAGATCCGCTACATTGCGTTCAACCTGAAGGTGATGCCGGGCTCGACTGCGGCCCAGAAGCTGGCCATCCGCCAGGCCGTCTCCTACGTCGTCAACCGCCAGGACATCGCCACCAACATCTACCACGGGACCGTCTCGCCGCTGTACTCGATCATCGCCGACGCCCTGCCCGGTCACATCAACTCCTTCGCCCAGGTCTATGGGGCCAGCCCCAACGTGGCCAAGGCGAAGCAGGTCCTCGCCGCCGCCGGGGTGGCGACGCCGGTGAAGTTCACGCTGTGGTACAACACCAATCACTACTCGGACACCGACCTTGCCACCGAACTGCAGCGCCAGCTCGACGCCTCAGGGCTGTTCCAGGTGTCCCTGCAGTCGTCGGAATGGACCACCTACCTCTCGGCGGAAACGACCAACCAGTACGGCGTGGCCTTGATGGGCTGGTTCCCCGACTACCCGGACGCCGATGACTACACGCAGCCGTTCTATGCCTGCCCCGACTTCATCCACGACAATTACTGCAACGCCTTTGTGACCAAGGAAATCGCGGCCGAGGAAGGTTCGACCGTCCTGTCGGTCCGGGACGCCGCTTTCGCCGCCCTGCAGATCCAGGCGGCCAAGGACGCGCCGCTGATCCCTCTGTGGCAGGGTGGTCAGGTTGCCGCCGTGCACTCGGGTGTGACGGGTGTGCAGTCCACCCTCGACCCGTCCTATACCTTCCGGTTCTGGCTAATCAGCAAGAGCTGAGCGGACTGGTGCCAGAACAGGCGCTGAGCGCCTGAGCGTGGGGACATTGGCCGGCGTGCCTCACCGGTTGGGCGGGCTTCGGCCCGCCCAGGCGGGCCGACGCGCCGGCCATTGTCCCCCTCGGGGAGGACTTTAGGATGGCATCGACATCGGGATCGCTTCGCCGCTACCTGCTGACGCGGCTGGCGCTGGTTGTCCCGATGGTGCTCATCCTGCTGACCCTGGTCTTCCTGCTCATGCGGGTGGCGCCGGGCAACCCTATCCTGGCCGCGCTCGGAGGCCACCTCTCCCCCGCCCAGCTGGCGGCCAAGGAGCGGTCCGCCGGCTACGACAAGCCACTCATCGTCCAGTACGGCGACTACCTGGGGCAGGTCCTTACCGGCAACTTCGGTACGACGCTGACCGACCAGCGACCGGTGACGCAGGTCATCGCCCAAAACGGAGCGGCCACCCTCGAGCTCACCGTGGTCGCCATGTTGGTGGCCATGGCGGTTGGTATCCCCTTCGGCATGTTGGCGGGCCGCCGGCGCGACACGTGGGTCGACGCCCTGACCCGGATCTACGGCATCTTCATCTACGCCGTGCCCGTCTTCTTCCTGGGCCTGTTGGCCCAGCTCCTCTTCGGCCACATACTCAATTGGCTGCCTACGTCCAGCCAGGCCAACGTGATCGTCCAGGCCGAGCTCCAGCCCCACACCAACATCCTGATCATCGACGCCATGATCGACGGCCAGTGGGGCGACCTCCCCGACCTGCTGGCCCACCTCGTCCTGCCGGCGGTCACCCTGGGCCTGGTGATCTCCGGGGTGGTGGTCCGCCTGGTGCGGGTCAACGTCATCCAGACCATGAAGGGCGACTACATCGAGGCGGCCCGGGCCCGGGGTTTGCGCGAGCGTGATGTGGTGGTCCACCACGCCTTCAAGAACGCCCTGGTCCCCATCGTCACGGTGACCGGGCTCCAGGCCGCGCTCCTGCTCTCGGGGGCGGTGCTCACCGAGGAGACGTTCAACTGGCCGGGGATCGGCAGCGAGCTCGTCTACTACCTCGAGAGCCGGGACTACATCGCCGTCCAGGGCATCATCACCGTCTTCGCCCTGGCCGTGGTGGCCATCAGCCTTCTCATAGACCTGGTCAACGCCTGGGTGGACCCGCGGGTGAGGTACTGATGCCAAGGTTGAGGTTCCCATGACTATCGCCGGCACGCTCGTGGAGGGCCAGGACGACCTTGAGCCGCTCGGGCCGGCCGGCCCCGCGGCCCGGGGCCGCCGCCGCGGCGTGGCCCTGCTGCTCGCCTCCCGGGGCCTGCCGCGCTGGCTGTTGTGGACGGGCGCCGCGCTCACGCTGCTGTTCGTGGTGTTCGCCATCTTCGCCGACTGGATCGCCCCCTACGGGTTCAACCAGTACATGGCCCATGGCGTCCGTTTCCCCCAACAGGGGGCACCCTCGGCGGCGCACTGGTTCGGCACCACGGTCGAGTCCGAGGACGTGCTCTCCCGGGTCATCTACGGGGCGCGGACATCGATCGAGGTGGTGCTGCTGGCGGTGTGCTTCTCGATAGCCGTGGGCGTACCTGTCGGCCTTGTATCGGGGTACTTCGGCGGTTGGCTGGACCGCGTCCTGGTGCTGCTCAACGACTCCATCTTCGCCTTCCCGTACCTTTTGCTCGCCATCGTCATCGCCTTCCTGCTGGAGGGCTCGGTCGGCGGCGGCGTGATCACGGCCGCCATCGCCATCACCGTCGTGTACATACCCCAGTACTTCCGGGTGGTCCGCAACACCGTGCTGTCCGTGCGCGAGGAGCCCTACGTCGAGGCGGGCAGGGCCCTCGGGGCCGCGCCGCGCACCGTGATCCGGCGCTACGTCTTCGCCAACGTCATCCAGTCGGTGCCCGTGGTCGCCTCGCTCAACGCCGCCGACGCCATCCTCACCCTGGCGGGCCTCTCGTTCCTCGGCATCGGCATGGACCCCTCCGCTGCCGCCGAGTGGGGCTACGACGTTTCCCGTGGGATCGCCGATGCCCAGGCCGGCTACTGGTGGACCGGGATGTTCCCCGGGCTGGCGATCATCCTGCTCGTCATGGGCCTGACCCTGGTGGGGGAGGGCCTGAACGACACCCTCAACCCCTTGCTGCGCCGCCCCGGCTACCGCCGCGTGGTCCTGCCCTCGGCGGCGGCCGCCTCCCCGCCCAACCCGGCCTCGCCGGCGGCCCCGGGGGTACCCGGCCCCCGGGCTCCGGGCAGCGAGGCCCGGCCCGGCCCCGAAGCGGTCATCGCCGTCTCGGGGCTGCGGGTCTGGTACGGCAGCGACCGGGGGCCGGTCAAGGCCGTGGACGGCGTGAGCTTCGAGGTCGCCCCGGGCGAGACGCTGGGGCTCGTCGGCGAATCGGGCTGCGGCAAGACCAGCCTCGGGCGGGGGCTGCTCGGCCTGCTCCCGGAGGCGGCCACCTGCGACGGTGAGATCCGCTTCGGCGGCCGCAACCTCCTGGCCACGTCGGCCGCCGAGATGCGCCAGATGCGGGGCCCGGCGCTCGGGCTCATATTCCAGGAACCCATGACCAGGCTCGACCCGCTCATGCGGATCTCGGAGCATTTTGCCGAGGCGCTGCACACCCACGAACCGGACATCTCCGATGACGAGATCCGCCGGCGGTCGCTCGAAGCGCTCGGCGCGGTGGGGATCCCGCCCACGCGCTTTGCCAACTACCCGCACGAGTTTTCCGGGGGCATGCGCCAGCGGATAATGATCGCCCTCACCCTGGCGCTGCACCCCCGTTTCATCGTGGCCGACGAACCGACCACCTCCTTGGACGTGCTCGTCGAGGCACAGATCCTGTCGATCCTGTCCGAGCTGAAAGCCCGCACCGGGGCCGGGCTCCTGCTCATTACCCACAACCTCGGGATCGTGGCCGAGGCGTGCGACCGGGTGGCGGTCATGTACGCCGGCCGCATCGTGGAGCAGGGGCTGGTGGCCGACGTGTTNNNAGGCGCTCCTGGCCTCCACGATCTCACTGTCCACCGAGTCCCTGCATTTCATACCGGGCTCGCCCCCGGACCTCGTCGATCCACCGCCGGGCTGCCGGTTCCACCCCCGCTGCCCGCTGGCCATGCAGGTGTGCCGGGCACAGCTCCCCCCGCCGCTCATCGGCCCCCGTGGCCACGCCGTGGAGTGCTGGGCGCAAAGCCCGCCTGAGGCTATCCCTCCCGGCGGAGCTACCCGCCTGTCGACGAAGGAGATCGCCGTTGCTGACGAGGCCTGAGAGCGCAGGCGCCCCGCGGACGGCGCCGGAGGAGGGGACCGCAGACGTCCTGCTCGAAGTGCGCGACCTCGAAGTGCACTTCGCCCTGCGGGGCGGCTTCCTCCAACGGATGCTCGGCCAGGACACCGGCTCGGTGAAAGCAGTCGACGGCGTGAGCTTCTCCCTGCGCCGAGGCGAGGTGCTCGGCCTCGTGGGCGAGTCGGGCAGCGGCAAGACCACACTGGCGAAGGCGGTGCTGTGCCTGGTCCGGCCCACCGCCGGCTCGGTGCTGCTGGAGGGCGAGACCATCTCGACCCTCTCGGAACGCCACGTCCGCCCCCTGCGCCGCCGTATGCAGCCGGTTTTCCAGGACCCTCACGCCTCCCTCAACCCGACCATGAACTTGGAGGAGGCGGTCGGCCACCCCTTGAAGATCCATCACGTGGGCAGGACTCCCGAGGAGCGAAGGGCGCGGGTCTCGGAGGCCCTCGAGCGGGTCGGTCTCGTGCCGGTGGAACGCTTCCTCGCCAAGTACCCGAGCGAGCTGTCCGGAGGCCAGCGCCAGCGCGCCAACATAGCCCGGGCGATCATCCTGGGGCCGGATCTGGTGGTGGCCGACGAGCCGGTGTCGATGCTCGACATGAGCGTGCGGGCGAAGGTGCTCCAGCTGCTGGTGGACCTCAAGCGGGACCTCGGCCTCACCTACCTCTACGTCACTCACGACCTGGCCACGGCCCGCTTTTTCTGCGACCGGGTCGCCATCATGTACCTGGGACGGATCGTCGAGATCGGCTCGACGGACGATCTCTACCGCAACCCCCGCCACCCGTACACCCGCGCCCTGCTCGAGGCCATCCCCGAGCCGGACCCCGAGCGCCGGATCCCGCGCCGCCTGCCGCGAGGAGAAGTCCCGGACGCGACGGTCCCGCCGCTCGGCTGCGCCTTCCATCCGCGCTGCCGGGAGGCCTTCGGACCGTGCGGGTGGGAGAGCCGCGACCTGCGCAGCCTGCTCGAGATGCGCTGGGCCGCGCTGGGCCCGGAGGAGTTCCGCAAGGAGCGCGACGTGCTCGGGGACCTCTCCGGGTTGTCGGCGCCGTCGCTGGACGTCCACATGCCGGCCGCCCCGGGGAGGTCCGGCAGCGACGTCGCCACCCTCCTCGCCTGGCACCGGGCCGCCGATCCCGACGAGCCGCTGTGGAAAGGCGTGGCGCACATGGAGCCGGGACCAGCGGGGGTGCGGGTACGGTTCCGGGACCACGCCGACCCGGTCCTCGAAGAGGGGGGGACCCCCGCCAGCGGCATGGTCGCCTGCCATCTCTACCGCGCCGACCTCAATTGAGCCGGCGCCCGTTGAGCCGGTCCTAGAGGGCCGGCGGGAGGTCAGCCCATGAGGCCCAGCAGCGTGCTGGTCGATGCCCAGGAGCTTCAGAGACTGTGCCGGTCGAGCGAGCCCCCCAGGCTGCTCGACGTCCGCTGGCGGCTGGGCGACCCGACCGGTCGGGAGCAGTTCCTGGCCGGTCACATCCCGGGCGCCTCCTTCGTAGACCTCGACCGGGAACTGGCCGCGGAGGCGTCGCCCCGGGCCGGAAGGCACCCCTTGCCGTCCCTCGGCCAGCTTCAGGCAGCCGCTCGGCGCTGGGGGCTGCGAGAAGGCGAGACCGCCGTCGCCTACGACGACAACGCTTCGATGTCGGCCGCCCGGGCATGGTGGTTGTTGCGCTGGGGCGGCGTGGAGACGGTCTACCTGCTCGATGGTGGGCTGAGCGCTTGGCGTGCCGCCGGCGGAGAGCTGGCGATGGGGCCCGAGCTCGCCGAGCCGGGCGACGTCGAGCTCTCGCCCGGTCACATGCCGACCGTGCTGATCGACGGCGTCGCCGAGGTCCCTCAGCGCGGGCTGTTGCTGGACGCTCGGGCCGCGGAGCGCTTCCGGGGCGACCTCGAGCCCGTCGACCCCAAAGCTGGCCACATCCCGGGCGCCGTCAGCGCACCGACGACCGGCAACCTGACCGCCGCCGGCCGGTTCCGGGCGGCCCGCGAGCTCGAAGACCGCTTCCTCGGGCTGGGGGCGCGCCCTGACGCCCCCATAGCCGTTTACTGCGGCTCGGGCGTCACCGCCGCCCACGAGATCGCGGCCCTGTCGATCGCCGGTCTCCAAGCGGCTCTGTACCCCGGCTCGTGGTCCGAGTGGAGCAATCACGAGGACCGCCCTGTGGCCACCGGCGCCCGCCCAGGCCCATCAACCGGGCCCGGGCGCTAAACGCCCGTCAAGGTGGCGACCATCAACGCCTTGATCGTGTGCAGCCGGTTCTCGGCTTGGTCGAAGACGACGGAGGCTTTCGACTCGAAGACCTCTTCAGTCACCTCTAGGGCCTCGAGGCCGCGCCTGTCGAAGAGCTGACGGCCGACTTCGGTCTCGGTGTTGTGCAGCCCAGGAAGGCAATGCAGGAATTTCACCTCGGGGCTGCCGGTCGCCTCCATGAGCGGTCCATTGACCTGATAGGGCAGTAGCTGGTCGATACGCGCGTCCCACTGGTCGGCCGGCTCGCCCATCGACAACCAGATATCCGTGTAGAGGAAGTCCGCCCCCCGGACGGCGAGAGCTGCGTCCTCGGTGACCATGACCCGTGCCCCCGACCCGGACGCCAGCCGCTGGGCGATCGACTGGACGTCCGCAGAGGGCCAGAGCGCTTCCGGGGCGGCCACCCGGACGTCCATGCCGAGCAGGGCGCCGGTGACGAGCAAAGAGTTCGCCGTGTTGTTGCGGGCGTCGCCGAGGTAGCAGTACGCCACCTCCTCGAGCGCCCGGTCGGCGTGGTCGCGCATCGTGAGGATGTCCGCCAGCATCTGGGTCGGGTGCCACTCGTCGGTGAGGCCGTTCCAGACCGGCACGCCGGCGTACTTGCCCAGGATCTCGACATTGGATTGCGCAGATCCGCGGTACTCGATCCCGTCGAACATCCGGCCCAGGACGCGCGCCGTGTCCTTGACCGACTCCTTTACGCCAATATGGGACCCGCTCGGCCCCAGGTAGGTGACGTGCGCCCCCTGATCGTAGGCACCTATCTCAAAGGCGCACATAGTGCGGGTCGAGGCCTTCTCAAAGATGAGCGCGATGTTGAGGCCCGCCAGCCTTTGGCGCTCGCGCTTGGCCCGCTTCTCTTCTCGTAAGCGCGCCGCCAAGTCCACGAGATAGAGGAACTCCTCTTTCGTGAGGTCGGTCTCTTTCAACAAGTTGCGCCCGCGCAGATCTGTCCCAACTTGTGCCTGGACCGGCCGCATCACCTTGAGCCGGTGTTGTAGTCGTGGTACTTCGAGAACACGTCGCGGTGATGCGAGACGATCAGGCCGTCCACATCGAAGAGATGGGCGAGTAATGCCGCCCGTACCCACATACCGTTGCGGGCCTCACGGAAATACATGGCCCGTGGATTGTGGTCGACCTCAAAAGGGATCTCCGCGTTGCGGGGGAAGGGGTGCAGGATCGGCGCATAGCTCTTCATCCGGTCGGCGAGCTCGGGCGTGAGGACGAAGTTGGGGTCGACGGCTGCAGGACCGCTCCGGGCCGAACTGTCCTTGTCGTGTTCCCACTGGATCCTGGTCATGTAGAGAAGGTCCACGTTTTCGACGATATCGGCCAGGGAGTCGTGCTCGAAGACCTTCACTCCTTTGGCCGACAACGACTCCCGCATTGGGGCGGGGAGACGCATCCGGTCGTCGGGAGGTGAAACGAAGTGCATTTGTACGTCAGAATAAAGAGCCAGGAGGGAGGCGAGAGAACGAACTGTCCGACCGCGACCTATATCACCACAAAAGCCGTAGACTTTCGAATCTAAGCCACGAGTGAGATCGGGGTATATCTTACGGTACTCATCGAACTGCGTCCGGCGGGAGGAGTCGCGGTCGGAGGTGAACTCGAAACAACGTTGGATGGTGTGAATATCCAGAAGCGCCTGTGTCGGGTGCTCGTCAGCTCCTGAACCGCCGTTGACGACGGGGACATGGCGCTCGTTGAACTGGTCGAGATCGTTCATCAGGTAGGCACACGCCTCGGCGAACCCGGCGGTGGCTGTCCGCATAACAACGAGGTCGAAATAGGAGCTGAACATCCTCATCGAGTCGAACGGCGATTCACCCTTATATTCTGAGGAGACGGACGGGTCCCGTATTTCTGCTATCGGCATACCCAAAAGTTGACAAGCAGCCGTGAAGGACAGAAAGGTCCGAGTCGACGCCTGGGTGAAATAGAGCATCGCCCGTTTATGGGGGAGCAAGTCGCGGAGAAAGAGCTGGGTTTCGCGGTCGCGCGCCAGTTCTCGCACCATGTTTGAAAGCGTGTCGAGGTTTTCCAGCATGGGACGGTCGAACTGATCTGCAAAAATAACGTGCTTCAGCCGGCCATTACGCTGGAACTCGGGTAGCTTGATACGTGTTGGGCGGTTCAACCGCCGCTCATAGGCTGTCAAATCCACGAGGCCGACTATAGTCGCGCCGGTGGCCGCGTGCCCACCCCGGGTCGAAGGTGAGTGAGCCATACGCGAGCCGTCGAGCTTTTAGACTGGGGCAATGCACCTCGAGCCCACGAAGCTGTGGGTCGACGAGTTCCGGGCCGGAGATGTGGCCGGGATGCTGCTGGCCGCGGGCGCCGGCCGGCGTCTGGGGGGCCCGAAGGCTCTAGTGAAGCTCGCCGGGGTGCCGCTCACTGAGCGCGGGCTGGGCACGCTTAGGGCGGGCGGTTGCCGACCGGTGATGGTCGTGCTGGGCGCGGCGGCGAAGGAGGTCCGCCGGGCCTGCAGGCTGGGCGACGCCGTTGTCGTCGTGAACGAGGCCTGGTCGCAGGGCATGGGCGGGTCGGTCCGGGCCGGGCTGTCCCAGGCCCGCCGCTCCGGGGCGCCGGCGGTCCTGGTGCTGCCGGTGGACCAGCCTCTCGTCACCGCAGCGTTGGTGGCTCGTCTTATCGGGAGCTGGCGTGAAGGTGCAGTGGCCGCCGTCGCCACTTACGGGGGCGAGATGAGCACACCCGTCCTCCTCGACCGCTCCTTGTGGCCCCAGGTGGAGCTTCACGCCGTCGGCGACGTAGGGGCCAGGGCGTTCTTGCGTTCGAACCCTGGGGTCGTGACGCCGGTGGCCTGCGACGACGTCGGTGACCCGTCTGATGTTGACACCGAAGACGACCTTCGCCGGCTCGAGGGCAAGCTGGCACCCAATCCACAAAAGCAGCGACTAGGAACCGGCCGAACGGGATCTGGTCGGTGACGCGTGGTGAGAGCTCGAAAGATCTTTGCCGGTTAGGGCCGAATGGCTCTGTTCATGCGTTCACGAAGCTCACAGTCTTGACGGTGAGCCGGTTCTCCGGGCGTGTCCCGGTCGGCGAACGAAGGAGGCGACGGGCGGGCTTCGCGCCGTCGTTCGAGAGGAGACAGCTCATGAGAAGGATGAAGAAGGTACTGGCGGTCCTGGCCGCCATCACCATGGCCGCCGCGCCCGCTGTCGTGGTGCCGTCGGCTGCGGCCGCGAGCCCGGCGGTCAACGGCGCCTCAGGCAGCCAATGGACGGTGAAGAACCCCTTCAAGGTGGGGTTCATCTACGTCGGGGCCCCCAGCGACGCAGGCTGGACCCACGCCCACGATGTGGGCCGCCTCGAGGTGCAGAAGTACTTCGGAGGGCGCGTCGAGACCTTGTACAAAGAGGACGTACCCGAGGGCCCGCAGTGCGCGCAGGTCATCACTCAGCTGGTCGACGCCGGCGCGAGGCTTATATTCGCCACCTCGTACGGCTACCAGCCTGAGCTCGTCGCCGCCGCGGCCAAGTACCCGGACGTGCTTTTCGAGCAGGCCACCGGCACGACGTTGGCCAAGACCTTGTCGGAGTACTACGGGGCCGGCGAGAACGGCGACTACCTCGCCGGGATGGCCGCAGGCGCAGCCGCCCTGGCCGGGAACAACAAGATCGGTTTCGTAGCTCCCTACCCGATCCCGGAATGCCTCCGTGAGGTCGACGCCTTCACCATGGGCGCGCAGCTGATGGACCCCAAGGCGACGGTGCAAGTGGTCTGGACGAACACTTGGTTCGCTCCGGCCACCGAGCGCCAGGCGGCTGAGAGCCTTGTCGCCGACGGCGTGAGCGTGCTCGCCGACGGCCAGGACAGCCCGACGACCGGCCAGGTAGCCGAAGCCCACAGCCTCAAGTGGACCGGTTACGACTCCAACCAGGAGTCCTTCGCCCCCAACTCGTGGCTCACCGCGACCACCTACAACTGGGGCCCCTACTACATCCAGGAAGTCAAGGCCGCCATGAACGGCACCTGGAAGAGCCACTTCTGGTACGGCAGCCTGGCTGACAGCTTCGTCATAATGGCCCCGTTCGGCAAGTCCGTCGCTCCGGCGACTCGCAGCGCGATCCTGGCCAAGGAGCAACAGATCATCAAGGGCACCTTTGACCCGTTCACCGGCCCCATTTACGCCCAGAACGGCAAGATCGTCGTACCGAAGGGCGTTACCCTCTCGGTCATGCAGAAGTACTCGGTCACGTGGTTCGTAAAGGGCGTCCTCGGTAACCCCAAGGGCTGAACCGCTCAATGACCGACTTCCGTGCCTGACGCCGGCGACGGCCAGGCGGCTCCGGCCGCTGGGGTCGTCCCGGCGTCGAGCCTGTCCCCCAGCGCTTTCGGCGGTGCGCCGAGGGCGCTGGCGGTGCAGGCCATCGACATGACAAAGCGCTTCCCCGGAGTCGTCGCCAATGACCACGTGTCGTTCGAGGCGGCCGAGGGCGAGGTGCATGCCCTGCTCGGCGAGAACGGGGCCGGGAAGACCACCCTCTGCAACCTCTTGATGGGCCTCTACCGCGCCGACGAAGGGAAGCTCTTCGTCGGGGGCAAACCCGTCCGGTTCCATTCCCCCAGAGACGCCCAGGACGCGGGCATCTTCATGGTCCACCAGCACCTCCGGCTCGTGGAGAGCATGACGGTGGCAGAGAACGTGGTGCTCGGTAGCTCCGCGCCACGACAAGTCCGCTTCTCGCCCCGTGCCGTCGAAAAGACGGTGGCCGAGGCCGCCGACCGTTTCCAGATGTCCGTGGATCCCCGGGCGCGGATCTGGCAGCTGTCCCTGGGCGAGCGCCAGCGGGTCGAGATACTGAAGGCCCTCTGCCGCGGCGCCAGGATCTTGATGCTCGACGAGCCGACAACGGTGCTAACCCCACAGGAGGCCGACCAGCTGTTCTCGAGCGTGCGCGACATGGCGGCAGCCGGCCGGACGGTCATCTTCATCTCGCACAAGCTGCCCGAGGTGCTGGCGGTCGCCGACCGCGTGACGATCCTGCGCCACGGCCGTTCCGTGGCCACCTTGCCCACAGCCGGCACCGATGCTGACGATCTCGCCGGGTTGATGGTGGGCCGTGAAATGTCTCTCGAGACGACCGCCAAGGTTAGCCAAGAGCCGGGCCCGGCGGTCCTCGAGCTCGCCGGTGTCTCCGCCCGCGGCGACCTGGGGACCGAGGCGCTGATGGACATAACGCTCGAGGTGCGCGCCGGCGAGATCCTCGGCATCGCGGGGGTCTCGGGGAACGGTCAACGCGAGTTGGCCGAGGTCATAACGGGGCTCCGACCAACCACGCGCGGCATGATCAAGATCGGCGGGGCGCGTCTTCCGGCGGGGGATCCCCGAGGGGCCATCGATCTCGGGATCGCTTACGTGCCTGAGGACCGGATGGGCACCGGCATCGCGCCGAACCTGTCGATCGCGGAGAACCTAATGCTGAAGTCCTACCGGGGAAAGACGATGCGTTCGGGACCGGTGCTCTCCAGCCGGAAGGCCATTGCTAACGCGGAAGAGATGATCGAGCGCTTCGACGTTCGCGCCCCAGGGCCACGCACATTGATCAGGCAGCTTTCGGGTGGCAACATCCAAAAGGTCCTCTTGGC
>JBEKNX010000190.1:0-8638 GCA_049522375.1 Acidimicrobiales bacterium
CCACCACCAACCTGTGGAACTCGGTCAATGGCGGCCTGATCGAGATGATGGGGGCGGTCCAGCACAGCTTCGTCCAGGACCTCGAGGAGATCCAGCAGCTGAACCAGCAGTGGCAGGCGGAGAGCGCCCAGGAAGCCAATTTCGACGACATCATCAACGGCCAGCAGCTGGTCGAAGACCCCTCCACGGGCCAGCTGTACGAGGCTCCCTACTCCTCCTACGACTCGGGCGGCCCCAACGGCCCCGGCTACTACGGGCCGGGCGGCCAGGTGCTCAACCCCGTTTCCCACTAGCCCGCCGGCGACGGGACAGACGCTCGGCCGTGACCGCCGGCCAGGGGCGTCTGAGCGTCAGGAGGCCCGCCTCTTGTGGCTCCGGCGGGCCCGGTTCGCCCAAAGCACCATCGCCAGGCCGATCACGATGACGACGACGCCCAGGACCGTGTACTGGCCGTGGCCGCTCATGGCCGAGCCACGCAGGGCTCCGGTGCCCTGCGCCACCCATACCGCCCCCACCAGGCAAAGCACCGCACCGATGATCCCTCGAACCCACACGTCGTGCTCCGATCCACAGACACCCCGGGACACCTGGTGGCGTCCTTCTTGACGTCAGTACGGGTAGTACGGGCGAACCCCGCTGAGGGATCACCCTCGGGTGGTGCTAGTGCAGGTCCAGCGCCTGCGAGGGCGCGTCGGCCGTCAGGACCGACCAAAGCGGCAGCCGGGCTACGACGTGGCCGACGGCGCCGGGAGGGTTTCGCCTAGCCCGTCTAGCTCGGGGAGCTCGTGGCCATGCCCGTTGGTCGAGCCGTGACCATTTGCCGTGGCGGGCGGGGGCGGTGCGTACGGAGATCCAGGACGGGCCCTACCCGTCCGGCGCAGAGCACCGGCCGCCATGGTGCGGCCGAACTCCCACATGAGCCCGGAGCCGCTGTGGGCGTCCTTCAGCACGTCGTCGAGAGCGGCCACAAAGTAGTCGATCTCCTCCTGGCCGCAAATAAGGGGAGGCAGCAGCTTGATGATGTTGACGTTGTCCGCGGCCACCTGGGTCAGGATGCGGTGCCGGTGGAAAAGAGGCACCACCATCATCTGGGAAAAGATGGCCGTCCGGACATGCTCGAGCCCGTTGAAACGCCGGCGCAGCGCCTTGGAGTGCGGGGGCCCGAACTGCAGGCCGATCATCAGGCCCTTACCCCGGACCTCGTGGAACATCTCGTAGCTTTCCACCAGAGGTGCCAGGGCCGATTGGAAGGCATCTCCCGCCCGGCGCGCCCGCTCGATTATGTTCTCCTCGTCGAAGGTGGCCAGGGTGGCGAGCCCGGCCACCATCGCCAACTGGTTGCGGCCGAAGGTGGTCGAATGTTTGAACGCCTTTTCCATCGAGGCGAACACGGACGAGAACACGCGCTCTGAGGTCAGCACCGCCCCGACGGGGACGTACCCTCCCGACAGGGCCTTGGAGATCGTGATGATGTCCGGCTCGAGATCCCAATGCTCGAAGCACAGGAACTTCCCCGTCCGGCCGAGGCCTGTCTGTACTTCGTCGATGACCAGCAGGGTCCGGTGCTCCCGGCAGAGCTCCTGAGCTTCTTTCCAGTATTCCGGTGGTGCCATATAGACGCCCTTGCCCTGGATGGGCTCGACGATGAAAGCGGCGACGTCCCTCCTCTTCAGCTCTCGGCGTAGGGCCTCGATGTCGGCGAAGGCCACGGCCTCGCACCCCGGAAGAAGTTTGCCGAACCCCTGGCGGAACTCGGCGCCCCCGTTAAGCGCCAGGGCGCCCGTGCTGAGCCCATGGAAGGCGTGCTCGGCAAAAAGGATCCGGGGCCGGTGGGTGGCCTGGCGGGAGAACTTGATGGCCGCTTCTATCGTCTCCGCCCCAGAGTTACAGAAGAAGACCCGGTTGATGTTGCCCGGGCACCGCCGTACAAGCTGCTCGGCTAAAAGCCCGGGTAAGAGGGCGCAGTCCAGCTGGACCATGTTGGGGAGGTCCAAGTCGATCGCCTGGTGCAGCGCCGCTTTGAGGGCGGGGTGGTTGCGACCGAGCGCATAAACGCCGAAACCCGAGAGGAAGTCGAGGTACCGGTCGCCTTCGGCGTCGAAGAGATAGCAACCTTCTCCGCGCACATAGAAACGGTCGAACCCGATCGTCTTGAGCGTCCGGACCAGCTGGGGGTTGAGGTGCTCATCGTGGAGAGCGAAGTTCTCACCATGACGCGCACGCAGCAGGTCCGCCACATCGAACGGCATACTTCTCCTTAACGGCTCGACGGGAGGCACATCACACGGAGGTGCGCCGGGGTCACGACGCACGGGCCGGTGGTTGCTCGGCAAGCGAGTTCCTGAATGGTCGTCAACTGCTATCCAGGATAGCCGCTACCTCCATGCCGCCCCCAAGAGGCTCGAGGCCAAGCCGCTCGGGACAGGACTGGCGCCGGCCCAGCCGGCGAGCGGCCACGCCCAGGCGCCCGCTGCACCCGGCGTCGAGGCGGCCCAGGATCTCCACCAGGGCGTGTGCCGAGAGCGGCCCGGGAGCGTTCCCCGGTCCCATCAGCCGCCCGGCGCCATGTCGGCCTAGCCCGTGCTCGTTCGCTTCTTCGGGGAGGCCTTGGCGTGAGCGACGGGGGTCGTGGGTGGCGGCCCGCCGATGCATACGGCGAACGGGAAGGAAAGCGAATTGACGAAGTCGAGGACCGTGCGTACCTGGGACGGAGACGTATATGTCGCTCTCAGGCCGAGAGCGTGGTGAGCATCGAGGAGAAGGGCGATGCCGGCGAGGTAGCGGTCGGGCGCCGATGTGGTGTACGTGACGAAGTAGCCGGTGACCCCGCACGCCACGAAGATCCGCGAGCCGCTCTGAACGACCCCGACGCCATGGCCGGCCGTCGGCAGCTTGGCGAGGCTGGGGGCCGTTGTGATCACGACCTTCTCGGCGGGGGAGGGGGAGCGGAAGGTGACCCCGGACTTGGGGGTACCGGCCTGCGCCCAGCCCGCTGGGTACAGCACGCTGAAGGCGGTCGAATCGTAAGACGAGAACTGTCCACGGGCGCTATAGGCAGGGTCGGCGCTGATCCAGCCGGTGAGGGTGGCGCCCTGCACCTTGTACCACCCTCCGTGCTGGCTTGTGTAGCCGATCAGCTGGAGGACGGTCCCCCAAGCGGCGCTGCCGATCACTTTTGCCGACCGGGACGGGCCGGCCCGGACATGCAGGCCGATCGGCGACAGCACCGTCACCGGACCGTGGGCCTGGGTTACCGGAGCGGTCGTCGAGGTGGTGGTCGTGGACGTGCTGGTGGTCGGTACGGCCGTGGTGGTGGGAGCCAGAGTGGTCGTACTGGGATGGTGGCCGCTCGAGCCGCACGAGGTGGCCACCAGGGCCACCACCGCCACCAAGGCCAGCGTCGCCGAGTGGGCGAAGCGGTGCCGGAGCGCCTTGTTCGCCCTACCGGCTTGGGTCTTGGGGGTCAGCACGTCGATGCCTGGAACGCTACTGCGGCGCGCCAGGCGGAGCATGTCGGTTAATGACGTGGGATTGGGGAGGGGCCCCCAGCCCGCGGGTACCTCCAGCCGGCGAGCCGTCCGCGTCCCGGCGGCACCAGATCGGCCCAGGTGGAGCGGCTTCGCACTGCGCTACGCTGGCGGGTCTCGGGGTTCGGCGCCGCAGTGCCGTTGCCCCTTACCGTCTCAGGTCCTTCCGGGAGTGGTCCGTTGCCCAGACGAAAGTTCAGTGGCGCCGCGCTCCCGCCGCTAGCGGCCGCCCTGCCTTTGCTGGCGGCGACGCTGCGGGCCGGCACGACCCGTGCCGGCACCTGGTTCTGGGGCGACCAGGCCCTGATCGACCTCGAGGCGCACAACAGCCTGGTGGGGCGCAACCTTCTCGGTGTCTACGACCGTTACGGCTGGCACCACCTCGGCCCCTTATGGTTGGCCGTCTTGGGGGCGTTCCGCTGGTTGGGGGCCGGGTCCTCGGTCGCCCTCGTCCTGGGCAACGACTTGGTGCAGGCGGCGGCCGCGGCGGCCATAGTCGTCGTCGCCACCCGGCTCCGGCCCGGCCTCTTCGGCTGGTGGGCGGCCCTGGTGGTGCTGGGCTACGAGTGGTCTTTCGGCGTCGAACGCCTGGGCACGGTCTGGGCGCCCTACGCCATCGCCCTGCCCGCCGCCCTCCTGGTGCTACTGGTGGCCGACATCGTCTCGAGCCGCGACCCGTGGCCGCCCACCATCGGCGCCGCTGTCTGTGCCACGTTCCTCTGCCAGACGGACATCAGCACCGTAGTCGTGGTCGGCGCCCTCGTCCTGGCTACCCCACTACTGCGGCTGGCCGCCGGTGCGCGCCTGCGGCCCAGTGGCGACCGCGCCCGGTTACCCGGCGGCCTGTGGGATTTCCAACCGGGGTGGGGTTGGGCTACCGGCAAGTGGCGCCGCTCTGCCGCCGTGCTCGTCCTGGTGCTCGTGGTGCTCTGGTTGCCCCCCCTGGTCCAGCAGTTGACGACGAGCCCGGGCAATGTGGTGCAGGTCTACCGCTTTCTCTCCAACCACCCCGGCCACCAGCCGTGGACGAGCGCGCTGGAGGCGGCCGGGACCGTCTTCGGTTCGTTCCCTTTGCGGCTGGGCGAAAGGGTCGCCAAGCGCGACTCCGACCCGGGCTGGCTCGTCGCCCGATCGCTGTGGCTGCGTCCCTGGTACCTGGCCTACCTGCTGGTCAGCGTGGGCGCCGCCGCCTATGGGTTCGTGCGCCGCCAACGCGCCGCGGCGTCCCTGGTGGCGGCGACGCTAATCGCCATGCTGGCCGCAGGGTGGTCCGTCCACCTCGCCTACGGCCCGCTGTACCCGTACCTCGTCCTGTGGACGGGGGCTCTGGTGGTCCCTGCCTTGACCGGCTGGTGGTTGGCCCTGGCGCCGCCCTCCTCCTCCCGGTCCCGTTCCCCGTTCCGCGCCGCACGCTGGGCCCGGGACCGCCTGGCCGCCAAGCCCTGGCGGGGGCGTCTGGTGAGGGGGCCCGGACGGGCCGGCCTGGTGCTCCCCGCGGTCAGCATCGCCGCCGCCTTGGCGATGAGCGGTGCCTTCGGCGCCACCTCCGACCCGATGGCCGGCGCGCCTTCTCATCTCGCCCGCAAGTCATGGGACGCGGTGGCGGCGGCGGTGTTGGCACCGGGCGTCAAGACGGTGTACGTGGACATCGTCAACGCCGACGCCATGCCCGACGCCGCGGCAATAGCCGACCAGGCCGTCCGCCATGGCCTGCGGGTAGAAGTGAACCGCCCCGCCCTGTACTTCCTGGACCCCTCCTTCGCTCCCCGGTCGGTGGCCCAGCTGACGGTCGTCGTGTGCTGCGGCCGAGGGTACCCCCGCCAGAGGGTGTACGGGGCGAACTTCCGTGCCAAGGTCGGCGGCGAACGCATCTATATTTCGACTGCCGGCTATGAACCGCCGCCGCGGCGTCCCGTGGCCACCGAAGCGGCCGGTCACCGGGTTGGCGGCAGGGTAGGATCCGAGGATGAGAACATGATACGGTCCGACCAGGGTAGGTTTTTCCGGCCTACCGTATAAGAAGTTCCATGAGGAGGGACAAATGCGCTCTGACCTAGCCCCGTCGATCGCCGAGAACCTGGCGCGCGTGGGAGAGTTCGGCATTCTGCCGGTGGTCGAGTTGGCTGACCTGAAGCAAGCCGAGCCGCTCTTCGAGGCGTTGACGGCCGGCGGGCTGCCCGCGGCGGAGATCACGCTGCGTACGGCGGCCGGGCTGGACGCCATCCGGGTGCTGGTCGAGGCCTACCCGACGGGTTTCATAGGTGCCGGCACCGTGCGCACCACAGAAGATGCCGCCCGGGTCATAGACGCGGGGGCGCGCTTTGTGGTTTGCCCGGGCACGGACCCCGAGATCGTCTCTTTCTGCTGTGAGAAAGAGGTCCTGGTGATGCCCGGCGTCTGCACCCCCAGCGAGATCCAGGCTGCCCTGCGGGCCGGCGCCGCGCCGCTGCTCAAGTTTTTCCCAGCCGAGCCGTCCGGGGGCGTCTCGTTCCTGAAGGCGTTGGCGGGGCCCTTCGGCGAGGTCCGTTTCGTCCCCACGGGCGGCATCAACGCCGCCAATCTGGCCAGCTACCTGAGTTTGCCGCAGGTGGCGGCGTGCGGCGGGAGCTGGATGGTGACCAAGGTCCTACTGGCGGAGGGCGACTTCGGCCGCATCCGGGAGCTGACTGCCGAGGCGGTAGGCATTGTGGCGGCGGCGCGCCGCCATGAGTGACGCACCCCTGGTCATCCGCCCGGCCGGAGAATGCCGTTGGGACCTGGTCGCCGTCGGCGAAGTCATGCTGCGCCTGGACCCCGGTGACGTCCGCATAGCCACCGCCCGGAGCTTCCAGGTCTGGGAGGGCGGCGGCGAGTACAACGTGGCCCGGGGGTTGCGCCGCGGTTTCGGGCTGCGCACCGCCGTGGTCACCGCCCTGGCCGACAACCCGGTGGGACGCCTGATCGAGGACCTGCTCCTGCAGGGGGGTGTGGACATCTCCCACCTCCGCTGGGCCCCTTATGACGGCATCGGCCGGAGCGTGCGCAACGGGTTGAACTTCACCGAACGAGGCTTCGGGGCGCGGGCCGCGCTGGGGTGCTCGGACCGGGCCAACAGCGCCGCCAGCCAGTTGCGGCCGGGAGAGCTTCCCTGGGAGGAGATGTTCGGCTCTGAAGGAGCTCGCTGGTTCCACACCGGCGGGATCTTCGCCGGGCTGTCGGAGAGCACCGCGGGCGTGGTCGAAGAGGCTATGTCGGCCGCTCGGCAGGCGGGCACGGTGATCTCCTACGACCTCAACTTCCGGCCCTCGCTATGGAAGGCGGCGGGCGGCGCGCAGCGGGCCGTGGAGGTCAACCGGCGGCTGGTGGCCATGACGGACGTCCTTTTCGGCAACGAGGAGGACTTCAGTGCTGCCCTGGGCTTTGACGTCGCCGGCACCGACTCGTCCTTTGCCTCTTTGGACACGAGCAGCTACGGCGCCATGCTGGCCAGGGTGGCGGCCGAGTTCCCCTCTCTCAAGGTCATCGCTACCAGCCTGCGGGGCGTGCGTTCGGCCAGCCGCAACCACTGGGGGGGCATCTGCTGGGCTGACGGGCAGGTCTACTCCCACGACATGCCCGAGGACCTCGAGATCCTGGACCGCGTGGGCGGCGGTGATTCCTTCGCCTCCGGCCTTATTTACGGCCTGCTGACGGCGTTGCCGGTCGACCAGGCCCTGCGCTACGGAGTGGCTCACGGCGCCCTGGCCATGACCACCCCAGGCGACACGTCAATGGCAACCCTGGCCGAGGTAAGCCGGCTAGTGGCCGGAGGCTTGGCCCGGGTCGTCAGGTAAGGCGGGCTCGTCCGATAAAGGCTAGGGGGCTCAGCTCACTGGCACCAGCGGTCCCAGTGCGGGCCGAGGATGTCGTGGACGGCGCAGAACGCCGCATAGCTGGCCCGGTACGTCTCGGTGGCCTCCGCTCGCGGTTGCCAGTCGGCGCGTAGGCCCACCAGCGTCTCGGCGGCGTCAGCCGCGTCCGGGTACCAGCCGGCGCCGACGGCGGCCAGCAGCGCCGCGCCCTGGAGCCCGCCTTCGGTGGGCCTGAGCGAACGAACGGGACGCTCGTAAATGTCCGCCCGTATCTGGTTCCACAGGCCGCTGTGCGAGCCGCCCCCGGTGCAGCGCAGCACTGTTCCATCGCCCGGTGGCACCAGCAGGTCGAGGGCACGCCGGTTCTCGAAGCAGACCCCCTCCATGACGGCGCGTGCCATGTGGGCGTGGTCGTGCAAGAGGGTGAGGCCGATGAACGACGCCCTCGAGCACCCGCTCCCCAATGTGCGCTCACCGAGAAGGTAGGGGAGAAAGAGCAGCCCGCCCGAACCCGGCGGAGCGGCGCCGGCCACCGCATCGATCGAGGCATAGTCGGGGACCAAACTGTCCATTTCCCCGGCCGTCATCTCCCCGGCCGTCATCTCCCGGCCCGCCGTTCCCCTGCCCGCCATCTGCCGCGCTGCGTCGGCAGACAGCAGACCGTCCAGCCAACCCAGGCACGATCCGGCACCGTCGGCGATGCCGAAGTTGGCCCACCCGTCGGTTACCGTCCGCAGGCTCATCACCCGCGGGTCGGTCGAAGGGCCTTCGCCGTAGGCCGCCACTATCGACCCCGTCCCGGCCACTTCGGCCAGGCGCCCGGGCCGTGTCAGGCCCACCGCCAGGAGCTGGCAAAGCATGTCCCCGCCGCCCGCCACCACGGGGGTGCCGGCGCGAAGGCCTGTCGCTGCCGCGACCTCGGGCCGGACGCCGCCGATCACCGTGGTCGGGCCGACGATCGGAGGCAGGAGGGCCTCGTCCAGGTCGAGGGCGCGGACCAGCTCGGGTGCCCATTTGCCCGTGGCCGCGTCGGTCAGGAAAGTGCCCGACGCCTCCGAAGGATCGGTGGCGACCGCCCCGCACAGCCGCAGGTTCAAGAAGTCCTTAGTGACGAGGAAGGTCGTCGCCCGTTCGTAGAGGTCGGGTTGCTCGGCGCGGATCCACGCCATCTTGAAGCCCGCCCAGGCGGGCAGTGGCGCATTGGCGGCGATGGCGCTGAGCCGCCGGGCGTCGGGCCGTGCGCTGAACTTAGCTACCTGGGGCGCGGCCCGTTTGTCGCTC